>CAZRDA010000123.1:0-5665 GCA_964598715.1 uncultured bacterium
GTCGGCGAGGGCATAGTTGCGGTCCTCGCCGGCCAGCATCCAGAGGTAGTAGAGCCGGTAGCCGGGGGCGGCGGCGACCGGGTGGTAGCCCCAGGGGATCCGGGTCACGCTGTTGTGCTGGAGGATGACGGCGACATCTACCTCTCGCTCCGGGCTGTAGAAGCGCTGCAGGCCGAAGCCCTGGGGCGGGTCCACCTTGAAGAGATACACCTCCTCCATCTTCGACTCCTCGGGGTAGGCAGCGCGGTCGTGCTTGTGGGGCGGGTAGGAGGACCAGGTGCCCGCCTTGTTAAAGGTCTCCCCCACGAGGAGATGCTTCGCAGGAAAATCCGGTTCGATGATGTCGTGGACCTCCCGCTCGAAGGTCTCCCGCCCCCGCACATTCACCTTCACTCTCTCGGGGCCGATGAGGCGCGGCTCCCCGGCGAGGTCGCTGGGAGCCCGACAGAGGGCGGCCTCCAGCGGGCTCACTGCCTCCACCGAGAACCTAAACCCGGTGGGGATGTAGAGGGTGGTGGCCCGCCCGGCGAACACGTTCTCCCGCCCCCCGATCGCGTCGAAGCGAGCGTCCCCTGCTTTGACATTGGCGAGGCCACCCAGCAGGACCAGGCAGATCTCCTCGCCGTCGCTCTTGCTCCGGTACTTCCCCCCCGCGGGAAGGTTCAGCATCCCCAGTTCCAGGAACCGGATGTCCTCCTTCCCGCGCCGGACGACCTGGGCGTAGCCTTCCTTCGGCGTGTACTGGACCAGGAACTTCATTCGCGCGCTCCTCCACCTAGACCCCGAGGCGGACAGCCAGGTTCTCCAGGAAGATTTTCGACTCGCGGTACTGGGCATCCAGGTCGGGCACGCCTCCGACGTCCACGGCGACGTAGCCGGAGAAGCCGTGCTTCTTCAGGGCGACAAACACGCCCTCCCAGTCCACCGTCCCGCGGCCCAACGCCAGGTGCTCGTTCGTCCGCCCGTCATTGTCCGAGACATGCAGGTACTGAATGCGGCCACCCAGCTTCTCGACGCTGAGGGGCAGGATCTCCTTCTGCGCGTGCAGGTGCCCGGTGTCCAGGACGGCGCCGAAGTTCTCGTTGCCCACGGCATCCATCAGCCGCAGGAGGGCGTCGGTGTTGCTGACGATCTCGCCCACCCGCGGCTCGAGGCAGAATCTCAGGCCGGCCCGCCCCGCCTCCTCGGCGCAGGCACCGGTGCTCTCCACGAGCCAACCCCAGAGATCGCCCCAGCGGAAGGCCGGGTCCACCTTCACCTGGAAGCGCTTGCCATATCGGATGGCCTCCCTGTAGGGCGCCTCCCCCACGAACTCCAGGGGCGGGGTGTAAGAATCGGTCTGGATCGTCTCGCAGCCGAAGAAGGTCGCCGCCTCCACGGCCAGCCTGAACAGGTCCAGCGCGCCGGCCCGCCGCACCTTCGCCGGGTGGACCAAGTCCGGGAGGACCGGGCAGAAGTTCACGACCCGCAGCCCGAGGTCCACGCAGCATTGTTTGAGTTCCTTCCGCTCCCGGTACACCGCCCGGAGATTCTCCTCCCGCACCCCCTCCAATTCCACGTTCGTAAAGCCGAGGGCAGCCATACCCTCCAAGGCCCGGTAGGTGTCCGGCAGGCTGGGCGGGTAGCCGTACTTGGAAATGGCATACAACCAGCAGCAACTGATCTTCATGCCCGCACGCCTTGCCGCCCTGTGCGGCAGCGGTTCCCCCTTCAGCCCTTGAGGCCGGTGAGGGCGATGCCCCGGATCATGAATTTCTGGGAGAGCACGTAGGCGATGAGCATCGGCGCGGTGGAGACCACGGTGGCCGCCATGAGGGGCCCGTAGTCAATGTTGCCGTAGGGGTCCTTGAAGAGCGCGATGCCCACCGGGATCGTCCGGAGACTCTCGGAATTGATGACAATGACCGGCCAGAGAAAGTCGTTCCAACTGTTCAGGAACAGGATCATGGCCACCATGGCCAGGACGGTCTTGAGCAGGGGCGCGATGATGGTGAGGACGATCCGGACCTCCCCGGCCCCGTCTATCCGGGCCGCCTCGATGAGGTCCACGGGGATGGACTTGATGCCCTGGCGGATCATGAAGACCCCGAAGGCGCTGGCGAAGTTCGGCGCCAGGATGCCCAGGTAGGTGTCCACCCAGCCGAGCCGGGCCAGCAGGATGTACAGGGCGACGGAGGTGACCTGGACCGGCACCATCAGCGTGCTCAGGATCAGCAGGAAGAAGAAGTTCTGGAGGGGGAAGCGGTAGACGGCGAAGGCGTAACCGGCGAACAGTCCGAAGAGCAGGGAGCAGCCCACCGAGGCCGCGGCCACCACCAGGCTGTTCCAGTAGTAAAGAAGCCAGCGCGCCTGGGCGAACGCTTCCCCGAAATGCTCCAGGGTCAAGCGAGTAGGCCACCACTTGGGAGGGAAGGCGATGATGTCCGCCGCGGGGCTGAAGGCCGTGATGACCATCCAGTAGAAGGGCAGAATCATCACGATCGCCAGGCCCCCAACGACCAGATACAGGGGAACCCGCCCGAGGACGACCAGCACGGACCGCTGCATCCCGGATCTCCTCTCTCAGAAGGCGACCTCGTACCGCTTGCTATAGAGGAACTGGAGCGCGGTGATCCCCATGATGATCACGAACAGGACCATGGCTTCGGCCGAGGCGTAGCCGAAGTTGTAGCGCTGGAACGCCTGCCGGTACAACTCCAGCACGACCACGTTCGTGGAGTCCGCCGGGCCGCCCCCGGTAAGGACGAAGACCTGGTCGAAGACCTGGAACGCGAGGATCGTGTTGTAGATCAGGATGAAGGTGGTCGTCGGCGCCAGCAGGGGGAGCGTGACCCGGCGGAACTGCTGGAGCGCGCCGGCGCCGTCAATGAGCGCCGCCTCGTAGAACTGGGGAGGAATCGCCTGGAGCCCGGCAATATAGATGATCATGTTGTAGCCGATGGTCTTCCAGATACTGAAGATGATGATGGAAGCAAGGGCCGTGTGGCTGGACATGAGCCAGGGCTGGGGGGGCAGGTGGAGGAGGCGCAGCAGGACATTGAAGATGCCGAACTGGGGGTTGTACATCCACCACCAGACCATGGCGGCCGCCACCGTGCTCGTCACCATCGGGGCAAAGTACACGGCCTTGAACAGTTCCTGGAGGCGGAACTGCGCCGTGAAGAGGGCCGCCAGCAGAAGGGCCAGGCCGGCCGAGACGGGCACAATGACCGCGACATACATGAGAGTGTTGACCGTCGCCTGCCGGAAGATCTCGTCCTGGAGCAGGGCCGTAAAGTTCTCCCATCCGAGGAAGGTGAACCGCCCCCGGAGGAGCTCGACCTTGAAAAAACTATACAGCAGGGTCTGGATCGAGGGGAGCACCCGGAAGAATCCGAACAGGAGAATCACCGGGGCAATGAAGAGGTAGGCGTGGAAGGCCCGCCGGGCGTGCAGCCGGGAGAGCATACTCTGGGATGGGGGGCCGCCCATGGACGGGATTCCTGCCCCACGGGTCGGGCCCGTGGGGCAGGATTCGCCCTACTTCGCGGCGTCGGCGATGGCCTTGTTGGCCAATCGCTCGGCATCTGCGAGCGCCACCTCGGTGGTCGCCTCGTTGTGCCACACCTTCTGAATGGCGCCGCCGACGGCGTCCATGATCCCGTTCAGCGCGAGATTGATCGGGTACTTGCGGCCGTGCGGATACATGGCCTTGAGGGCCTGGCCGTACGGATCCGCCCGGAAGGGCTCCTTGTCCCAGTTCGCCTTGTACCGGGGGGTCGCGTCGTACTTCTTGCAGAGTTCGTAGTCCTTCTCCTCGCTATTGACCCACTCGATCGTCTGCCAGGCCAGGGCCTTGTTCTTCGCTTGCTTCGGGACGACGTACATCCAGGCGTTCAGGTTCGTGACCGGCTTGTCGCCCGCCTTCCGGAGCGGGGGAAGGGCCACGCCCCACTTGAGCCCCGGAGCCTCCTTCGGCTGCCGGGCCCGGATGCTCACCGTCTCGCTGATCTGCATGGAGGCGATCCCCTTCAGGAAGGCTGCCCGGGGATCAGGGAAGTTCAGGCTGGTGGACTTGTCCACGGTCAGCATATCCTGCACGACCTTCAAGGCAGCCCGTCCCCCGTCATTGTTCATGAGGGACTTGCCACCCCGGAGGGCGAGGGGCGTGTCAATCAGGTCGGCGCCCGAGCCCCAGATCGCCCACAGGTGCTTGTGGACCACCCCGTGGGGGTGGCCGGTGTGCCGGATGGCGTAGCCGACCCGGGTGATGTTCCCCTGAGCATCGCGCTTCGTCAGTTTTTTGGCGTACTCCCGGAACTCATCCCAGGTCCTCGGGGGCTTTTCGGGATCCAGGCCCGCCTCTTTGAAGTGGTCCTTGTTCCAGGTCAGGCCGTAGACGTCTATGCCGTACTGCGGGTACCCCCACATCCTCCCCTTCCCATAGTCCGAGAGTTCCACGATCTCGGGCGACACCGCGGCCATCCATCTCTTGGCGCTGGCATCGGCCACGGGCTCGAGCATCTCCTCCTTGAGAAAGCCGGGAAGCCAGGACTGATCCACGAAGAGAATATCTGGGAGGGCCTTGGCCGCGGCCGCCGCGAAGATCTTCTGGATCATGGTGTCGTAATCTATCCCCACCGCCTCGACCTTCACACCGCTCTTGGCCTCGAAATCGGCAAACAGGGTCTTGTCTCCGAAGTGCGCCGCCCCCGCCGTGACCTGCCCGGCGGGATACCACACGGTGATGGTCGCCTTGGCTGCCTCTGCCGCCGCCCGCTCCGGCGCCAGGGCGACACCCCCGGCCCCCAGGATCACCAGGGTCCCCACCACTGCCACCCACGCCACCGCCCTACGCTCTCTCCGTTTCACGGTACACCCCCCGTCGCGTTGCCACCCGCACCCCCGGGCGGCGTCAAGTCGCTCGCGCGCCTCTCCCTGCCTCGCTGCTCGCCCACCACCCCCTTGCCGCCTCATGCCGGGGCCAGGACCGGATCCACGCCCCGGTTCGCTGCCAGGACCGGGCCCAGTTTCGTCGGCGGCACCTTATCGTGCACCAGCGCCGCCACGGCGGCTGCCATCGCCCTGGGATCCTCCTGTCCCGGGTAGAGCACGTTCCGCCCGATCAGGGCTCCCCGCACGTTCGATCCCGACTCCATCGCCTGATGAATCTCCCGGAGGACGGGCATCGGGTTCCCGCTGGCGTCGCCCCCCAAGAGCAGGAGCGGGCAGGTCGTCGCCTGCGCGACCCGAGCGAACTGCTTCGTGGGAGAGACCTTCAGCCAGAGGCCCAGGCTGCTCTCCCCGAGCGCGGCGGCCACGCTCACCGCCTTCGCCACGTCGGCGGGGTTGCGCGAGGCCATGTACCGTCCCCGCTCCCGTTTCACGATGAGGGGCTCGAGAAAGGCGGGCAGGCGCCGGGCCGTGAGGGCCGTCACCGCCTCGGCGCACCAGCCGATGGTGCGCCCCGCCTCCGGCGCCCTGGGGTCGAGGCGGAACATGAGCTTGCCCCCGTCCAGCCGGAGCGCGACCAGCCGGTCCACCGTGTACGCGGTAAAGCGATCCTCTAACTCGAAGGCGGTGCCGGCGAGCCCCCCCCGGTTCATGGAGCCGACCAGGATCTTGAAATCGAGAAACGGCCGGCCGCCCCGCTCCCGGACCAACCGATTCAAGATAAAGAGTTCCT
>CAZRDA010000124.1:0-5662 GCA_964598715.1 uncultured bacterium
CCGAGCCGGAGGCGCTTCCCCCGGGTCCACTCCCCGAGGCTGTACCACGACTGCGGAGAGAGCAGTTGCGCCGTCTCGTCCCAGAGGAACACGGCCCCCGACACGGCCCCGAGCAGCGCTGCCGCCCTCTGCGTCACGAGGTTCAGCAGGGTCGGGAGGTCCAGTTCCCGGGTGAGCTCCGAGGTGACGGCGCGAAGCGTGTGCATCTGATCTATGCGCTTCGCCAGGGCCCGCTCCGCCCGGATGCGTTCTGTGGCATCGTGCGCCATGCCGCGCGCGATGGGCTCCGCCAATCCTTCCATACGCAGGGAGTTGCGGTACTCCAGGATCCTCTCTTCCCCGTCGCGGGTCAGGACTTTCATCTGCCCCTGGGCGTACCGCTCCTTCAGGAGCGTGTCGAGGTACGGATCGAACATGTGAAGCACGTCCGACGCCAGGAAGTCGCTGAACTTGCGACCGATCAATTCTTCCGCCCGCCAATACCCTAACAACCGGACCAAGGCCCGGTTGACACTCAGGAACTTTCCGTCCGTATCATGGGTAAAGATGAGATCCTCACTGTGCTCCACCAGGTCGCGATAGCGCTCCTCGCTCTCCCGCAGCGCCTCCTCGGCCCGCTTGCGCTCGGTGATGTCCCGGGCAATCGTGGAGGCCCCCGTAATCTCTCCAGTAGCATCCCTGATCGGGGATACGGTGAGGGAAACATGGAGTTGGCTTCCGTCCTTCCTCCGTCGGACGGTTTCGAAGTGATCAACGCGCTTTCCCTGCCTGACCTTTTCGAGAATCTGCATCAGTTCATCGGGACGGTCGGGCGGGACCAGGACAGAGATCGGTCTCCCAATCATCTCCTGCGCTGCGTAGCCGTAGATCCTCTCCGCCGCCGGGTTCCAGCTCACAATGATGCCGTCCAGGGTCTTCCCGATGATCCCGTCATCCGAGGACTCCACAATGGAGGCCAATTGGGAAAGGGTCTCTCCCGCCCGCTTGAGCGCGAGGATTTGCTGTTGCAGGTCACGGGTAGCCGCCACCGCTTTCTTCGCTCGACGCCGGGCCGTGAGAACGAGGAATCCCGCCAGGGCGAACAGGCCAGTCAGGAGGAGGGCGACGACCGACGCCGCCCCTGAGGACCAGAATTGCGTTCCGCCCGGCGCGGTGGGGGCCTCCCCGGCGAAGCCCGTGGCAGCGGTCACCAGCAGGAGGGAGAGCTGGACGGCAACGTGAGAGAATAGGGGAAACATGGGTCAAACCTCATGAACGGTCCGGCCGGCTACGGGGATCACGGTGAGAATCCTACCACAGGGTACTCTCCCCACTCCAGGCACCGCAGCAGTACCTGCGGGGTGCGGGAGCGGGCCCTCGCTCGCTATGCCGCGTGGGGTTCTCACCCGATTTTGGATGTTACCACACCGAAATTCGGACTTGACCGTTTTTTCTTTCTGTGTGCAGCATAAGCAGTTGCGTGGAGTGCTGGACCAGGAGCAGGAAGGGAAGGGCGAGAGGGCAGCCATGCCGAGGCGGGAGACGCAACAGGTAGGGGAGACGTCCGGTCCGAACGCTCAGATCTCTCGGGGGGGGATCGGGGCCTGGCTCCACTGGCTCAACGCCATCCTTGAAGTTGCGTACTCCACGGCCGACGTGGAGACCGGATGCTGACCCCCTTGAGAGGCGAGGCGGTCTGCCTCGGGGGATAGCAGGCGAGCGGGGGCTTCCGGGTTAGAGGCATTTTCACCCGGCTACACGGGGAAGCTGAGAGGTGGGGAGGGCAGCGAAAGGGGAACTACCCGGGGATCTTCCCGCAGAGCTGGCAGGTCAGGCCGGCCGAATCGGTCCGCACCCATGCATGGTGGGTACAGGCGTCCTGGAGATTCCGGCGCGCTTCCTGGGCATCCTGGCGCCGCAGATAGGATAACGCGTTGCCCGCGAGGAGCGCGGCCAGACTAAAGAAGACGGTCAGGGTGCTGATATCGAGCCAGGTAATTGCCATCCGGTCTCCCGGTCAAGTATGAGTCCGTAGTAAACGCTTCAAAGGAGTGCGTGCTGAAGCAACCTTTAGCAATTAGCATGCCACGGGAATCGGGTAGCGGCCCCGCTCGCCCAAAATATCTTCGAACCACAGCCAACTCCCCAGATAGGCGCCCCTCCGGCATCCTTTGACGCGTACCGCTCCCCCGGATCAAGGCAGGAGACGGAGGACCGCGACCGGCCCGGCCATACCACTTGTTGCACTGCAGCCACGTCCGTGGCGAGAACCCCCCCAACCTCCTCCCAAGATTGACGCTCCAGAGGGCCTTCGCCTTCGCCAGCCCGCGCAGTCTTAGATGCCCGCCGCCTGTCTCCCGCTGCGGGCCAGCAACTCCCCCGCGAAGGCCTGAGCCTCCTGCTGGCCGGAGGCCCTGCCTGCGGAAGGGGCCCCGTCCATCCTGACCGATTTCGCCCCATTCATTGGTCGCGTTTACGCCTCCGGAGTGTCACTCCTGGTCTCCAAGGCCCTCTTCGGCGACTACCCGGAAGCGACTCCTTTACGCCGGCGCGATGCTCCTGGTACTCTTGAGGATGCCGAATGGCCTCCGGGATGCTGCGGCTCGGGGCGACGCCCCAGAGGGAGGGATGCGGTTCACGCGCTTGCACGACCTGACGTCCGTTGATGGGCAGCTGGTCCCGGCCTACCTCCTGGAGCCGGAGAAGCCGGCCGGGGGCATTGCCCTGGCCCACGGCTACGGGGGCTCGAAGGAGCAGATGCTGGGGCTTGCGGCGCACCTGGCCGAGGCCGGCTTCGCCGCCTGCTGCCCGGATTTGCGGGGGCACGGCGAGCATCCGGCTCCCCTCGGCCCCGGGCTCCTGCACGACCTGGAGGCAGCCGTCGGGTACTGCCGGCGCTACGGGCCGGTGGCGGCCCTGGGCCACAGCCTGGGCGGCCGACTCGCCCTGATGAGCAGCGCCGATCTCCTGATCGCCGTCTCCCCCGCGATCCCGAAGCGCCCCTCGGAGGAGGGGCGGGCCATGCTCATCGCCTTCGGCAGCACCGCGGTGCGCACGCCGGACCCGGCGGCCATCCTCCCCCTCCTCCAGGCCCTGGGGCCCGTCCCGGACTCGGCGCGACCGAAGCTCCTCCTGGTGGCCGAGGGAGATGTGCCGAGCCTCGTTGAGGGGGTCGCGGAGGCATCGGCGAACCTCACGGCCGCCGACCGCCAGGTGATCACCAGGCACCAGCACCGCCCTGCGGAGCTGCCACAGACCATCGGGGCGTACCTCCCCCACTGGTTCAACCACACCGATCTCAAGACGAACCCCGAGGTGGCGGAGCGCATCCGGACCTGGCTCCAGCGCCGCTGGGGCGCGAAGGCGAGGTGAAGGGATGGAGGAGCGCCTGGAGTTCACCGGGGAGAGCGTGGCCCTGTACCGGAGGCGGACGGACGGCTCCTGGGACCTGAACCGGCGGGCTGCCCTCGCCGACTTCCTCCGGGAACTGGCCATGGTCCTCCCGGGGCGCCTCCGGGACCAGACCCTGCTCCTGCCTCCGGGAATCCGGGTCGTCCGGACCGCCGGCCCCAATACGGCCTTCGTGGTGGAGCAGCCGCCGCAGGTCCGCCGTCTGCGCTGGGGGACCGGGCGGACAGGGGACGGCGGCCCGTACCGGGAGGTCCGGCTCGCCTTCCCCTACGTTGTCTGCCTCTTCATCTTCTTCCGGGAGGACTTCGAGGATCTCCGCCTCTATTACCGGACCAGCCCGCTCCAGGGCCTCACTGACCCGCTCTCCTGCCCGAATTTGCTGAACGTGCAGGGGGGGACCGACCTCCTGGCCTGCTGTCGGGCGTGCGTCCGGGGGCGGCCCGAGGAACTGAGCGGTTACCCGCTTGCGGACCAGGCCTGGCGCCTCCTGGAGTTCTTCTGGGAGACGGCGTTCAACGCCGACGTGAAGGACGACACCTTCACCCGGAGCCGATCCCTCGACCCCCGCATCGCTGGCGTCGAGGCGTGGGAGGCAGCCACGGCCGCCGACCCCCTCTTCGTCCTGCAGGTTCCCTGGATCCCGGCCGGCCTCACCCTCGGGGAGGCGATTGACCGGCTCATCACGCTCCGCCCGCACCAGGCGGTCCGACTTACGGATGCCTCCGCCCTGGGGGACCTCCTCTACCGGACCCCCCAGCCGCCCCCGGAGGGCTGAGAAGCGGGGGCCGGGCGGAAAGGGTCCACAGGCGGCTAAGTCCGCGAAAACCCTTGCGCGGCGAGGGCCAACCCTGCTATACTTTTTTGCTGGATTCCCTCTCGGCGCTTGAGGCAGAAGAAAGCCGCGGCACTGAGACCGGGCGAGATGGATTCATCCCCCCCGGCCTTCGTTCTCTATGATGGAGGTGCGTCGCGCGGGGGCCGGGGCGCCGCTGACGCCCCGCTGACGATCCCTATTGCGGCGAGCCCCTCGCGCTCACCGCGCCGTTCTCGCTTGCCAGGAGACGTTGACACGTGGAACGGCACATCTACCCCTTCACCGCGATCGTCGGGCAGGACCAGATGCGAAAGGCGTTGATCTTCAACGCCATTGACCCCGCCATCGGGGGGCTCCTCATCAGGGGGGAGAAGGGGACGGCGAAGTCCACGGCCGTTCGGGGGCTGGCCGCGGTCCTCCCCCCGCGGATGGTGGTCCGGGGCTGCCCCTTCTCCTGCAGCCCCGGCCAGCCCGAGGGGCTCTGCCCCCAGTGCGCGGCGACCGTCGCCCAGGGCAACCCCCTCCCGCTCACGGAGGGCCCCACCCCGGTCATTGACCTCCCCCTGAACGCCTCCGAGGACCGGGTGGTGGGGACCCTCGACCTCGAGGAGGCCCTCACGGCGGGGCGGAAAACCTTCGCCCCCGGCTTGCTCGCGGCCGCCCACCGGGCCATCCTCTACGTGGACGAGGTGAACCTCCTGGACGATCACCTGGTGGACGTCCTCCTGGATGTGGCCGTCACCGGGATGAACATGGTGGAGCGGGAAGGGGTCACCTACGCGCACCCGGCCCGGTTTCTCCTCGTGGGGACCATGAACCCGGAGGAGGGGGACCTGCGGCCGCAACTGCTGGACCGCTTCGGGCTGTGCGCGGAGGTGACGGCCGAGAAGGGGGCGGCGGAGCGAAAGGAAATCGTCCGGCGCGCGCTCGCCTTCCAGCGGGACCCCGCCGCGTTCTGCGCGCAGTGGGAGCGGGAGCAGGAGGAACTCCGCAACCGGATCGAGGCGGCGCGGAAGGCCCTGCCCGCCCTCACCGCGAGCGAGCCCCTCCTCGAGACGGCGGCAAACGTCGCCATCGAGATGAAGGTGGACGGCCACCGGGCCGAGATCACCCTGATCAAGACCGCGCTGGCCTCCGCCGCCTTCCACGGCCGGGTGGAGCCGACCCGGGAGGACCTCCGGGACGCCATGGTGCTCGCGCTGCGCCACCGGACCAAGCGGATGCCGCTCCAGAGCGCGAAGCTGGATGCGCCCCTCATCGAGCGGCTCGTCGGGACCTATCACGAACGGGGGTCCCTTTGACGGGGAACCGCTGCGCCCCCTGGAGGGCCGGGACGCCTTCTCCCCGGACTACGTCCAGCCCGAGGCGGTCGGGATTTCCCACGACACGGAGGCTCGCGCCACCATCCGGGACGCGAGCCAGCGGGAGGCAGGGGAGGGGCACGGGGAGGGCGGCGGG
>CAZRDA010000125.1:0-5635 GCA_964598715.1 uncultured bacterium
GCCGCGAGTGGGGCACGCCGGCGACAGGACCCGCGGCAGCACGGTCTGGCAGGATTGGGCCTGATGACTTTGAGTGGCACTAGGGGAAGTCCGATGCCGAAACTGGCCCCGTCCATCCTGAGCGCCGATTTCGGGCGCCTGGCGGAGCAGATCGCCGCCGTGGAGGGAGAGGCTGACCTCCTCCACCTGGATGTCATGGACGGGCACTTCGTTCCCCCCATCTCCTTCGGGGCCGAGGTGGTGCGGGCCATCCGGGGGCGGACCCGCCTCTTCCTGGATGTGCACCTCATGGTCCAGAATCCCGATGAGCACATCGCCCCCTTTGTGGAGGCGGGGGCGGACGGGCTCACGGTGCACGCAGAGGTCTGTCCTCACCTGCATCGGACTCTCCAGCAGATCCGGCAGGGGGGGGCGAGGGCCGGGGTGGCCCTGAACCCCGCCACCCCCTTCGGCCACGCGGAGCAGGTCCTGGGGGACTGCGATCTGATTCTGCTCATGTCGGTGAACCCGGGGTTCGGCGGGCAGCAGTTCATCCCCTTCGTGGAGGGGAAGATCGCGGCAGCCCGCGGGCGTCTTCAGGCGCTCGGGGCGACCTGCGAACTCGAGGTGGATGGGGGGATCAAAGCCGAGAACTGCCGGGCGGTCGCCGCCGCCGGCGCCTCCATCCTGGTGATCGGCTCCGCGGTCTTTGGCAGCCCGGATCCGGCCGCCAGCCTGCGGGAGATCCGGCGGCGGCTTCAGGGGGGATCATGACGACGTACCAGTGCCCGGTCTGCGGGAACACCGTGGACGAGCGGCTCCGGTTTCTCCATGCGGAGACGGAGCGCTGGCTCATCGCGCGGGTCAAGCGCCAGCACCCGGAGTGGGTGGCGGAGGACGGCGCCTGCCTGCGCTGCGTGGAGACCTACCGCGTCCGTCGCGGGGGCTCAGC
Organism: uncultured bacterium; assembly: GCA_964598715.1. GTDB lineage: Bacteria > Methylomirabilota > Methylomirabilia > Methylomirabilales > JACPAU01 > JACPAU01. Next base: position 932 of record CAZRDA010000125.1, read on the forward strand.
GGGAGGGCCGGCGGGGGAGCGTCCGGGCGAGGTCGAGTAGGCGGGTGACCGCCTCCGGCGGCAGGCGCACGCCCCCGAAGCGGGCGGCGTAGTAGGCGATCGTGAGTTCCCTGAGCGGGACGAAGGCCTCGCCCCCCTGCTGCACCACCCGGTCGGCGAACTCGGCGGGCGTCGTTGCGGGAGGCTTGAGGAAGCCGGCACGCCGGAGGCGCCGGAGCGCGAGAGTGTAGAAGGGGACCGGGGGGGCTCCGAGCGGGCCGGCCGGGCTCCGGTGCCGCGTGCGCCAGAGGAGAAGGCCGGCCGCCGCCACCCCGGCCGCCAGGGCAAGCAGGAGGGCCGGCCGGGCCGCGGGGAATTGGGCCCGCAGCCGCTCCCACCTCCGACTGACCTGTTCGCGCCAGGCCAGGGATTGGCCCCGCACCCGGAGGGCCAGCCCGAACTGGTCCGCAGCCGAGAAGCCCACCACGTAGCGGTTCCACCGGAGCCAGAGGAAATCCAGGTACCGCCCGGCCGCGCCGAGGAGCGGAGCCGGTCGGGCCGCGTCGAATGCGGCCCGGGGCGAGGGATCGAACGTCCGCCACCCCTCGCCCGGCAGGAAGGCCTCCACCCAGGCGTGCGCGTCCAACTGCCGCACCGCCAGGTACTCCCCGTACTCGTTCCAGGCACCATCCACGTAGCCCACCACGAGCCGCGCCGGCACCCCCTGGCTCCTGAGCAGGACGGTGAGCGCGGTCGCGAAGACCTCGCAGTACCCCTCCCGCCTCCCGAAGAAAAAATCCTCCAGGATGTCCCGGCCCGCCGGCCGGTCAAGGTCCAGGCTGTAGGTGAACTGGGTGGAGAGGTAGGCTTGCAGCCGGGCCGCCGCCTCCGCGGCCGTCGCGTCCTCGCCCGCCACCTCTCGGGCCAGGGCGTGGATGGTGGGGCTGAGGGGTGGGAGGGTGAGGTACCGCCTGCGCTCGGGGACCGGGAGGTCCGCGAGCCCCTGCCCCGGCGGTACCGGGTCCGAGAATGCCACGTACTGGAGCGGGGCGGCGGGCCCCGGAGGCAGGTAGAGGGCGCCTCCCACATCGCGCGTGAGCCCGGGCGGCAACCCGGAGATCCCCACGGGCCAGGCGGCGCCGAACACGACCCGGCTCTCGAGCGCCTCGCGGAAGATCTCCTGGCGGAGCACCCGCGTGGAGCGCGGGCGCGAGACCGGAGTGAACCCATCCGGGCGGGTCAGAAGCGGGAAGCGCCGGGCGTCGCTCTGGTCCCAGGCCTCCCCGGTGAAGGTGTCCAGGGCGAGTCCACGCCAGTAGAGGCGCCCGCCCGCCCGGCCCTCGGGGAAGGTGACGCGGAGGATGACGGTACCGTCCTGGCTCAAGCGGCCGAAGGTCCCGAGCGTGACGTGCTCCGTGAAACCGGTCACACTCCCCCCCTCGCGCCGCGGGATGCCGAGGCCCCTGCCCCCCAGGCGCGGGAGCAGGACGAAGAAGAGCGTCGTGAGGGCGAAGGCGGCGAGGGCGAGCAGGGCGGTACCCAGGAAGAAGCCGGCGGTCGCCACGTCGCGGCGCGCCGGGAGGGCATCGCCGGGGGAGGCCTCCCCCTCGATGTGGAGCAGGGCGAGGGCCCAGACGAGAAGCAGCCCGGCCGCCGCGAAGACCGCCAGGTAGGCCGGCCGGGCCGTCAGGCCCGTGGCGGCCACCAGGGCCATCATGCTCAGGAGCGCGAGTCGCCAGCGGTCCTTCGCCGTCTGCAGCGTCCAGGCGGTGTAGAGGGTGAGGCCGAGCAGGAGACGGGTCACGGCGGTCAGAATCGCGTCGGCCACGAGCAGGAAGTCGAGGACCGCCCCCGCGGCGAGCAGAGCGGGGATCACCGCGAGGAAGCGGGCGGTGGGAACCCCTCTGGCCCTGAGCGGCTCGGCCCACCATCCGAGGAGGAGCAGGAGGGCTGCGGTAGCCGCCAGGGGGAGCGGGACCGCCCCCGTGAGCCAGAGGGCCACCAGGCCGTTGGCCGCGAGCAGGAAGAGCACCAGTCTGAGGGCGGCGCCGAAGGGCATCATCAGTCTCCCGACGGTCTGCTGCCCCCGAGGATGAGCCGCAGCGCCTCCGCTCGCTCGCCCGGCACGCGCGTCTCCCCCGGGCCGGGCAGGCCGTCGCCCGCGACATCCAGGAGGGCCAACTCGCGGAGGATCCGGTCCGCATGCCGCTCCCCTGTCCCCCACGGAACCTGGCGCTGGCCTGCGAGCAGGCGCACGGCCGCCCCCGCGGCGCACGCGCACACGGCCGCCCCCGCCGCCCGGCTCACGTCCGCCTCCACGGCCTCCGGGTGCGCGCTGGCGAGTCTTTCCAGGATGATGGTGAGGCTCCCTCCGGTCTCTGCGGCCATCTCCCGGAGCATGAGACGGCCCTTCTTCGCCGTGATGGGCCAGTGGATGAGCCGCATGTCCTCCCCGGTCCGGTACGGGCGCAGGTCGAAGAGCTCTCCGCCGGCCCCCCGCCGCCGTGCCGCGCGCCGCTCGCCGGTCTCCTGCGGCGGGACCACCCCTCCGGGGGCGAGGGCCGGGAAGACCAGTATCGGCCGCGACGGGGCGGCGGGGGCGCTCTTGACGAAGAGGCCGAAGGGGTAGCGGGTCGCCAGGCGGAGTGGCGGGAGCAGGTGCAGCCCGCGGCGCGCAAAGGAGGGGTGGAGGGTCCCCGCGGCCGCCTCCCCGGGTCCCAGGCGCAGGAGGCGAAAGGATGCGGCCTGGCCCGTCAGCCGGACCTGCAGGGCATAGGAGGGGAGGCGACGCTTGCCGTTCTTCACCGTGATCCGAATGGCAGCCGGGCTGCCGGCGAAGCAGCGGCGGGGCAGGGACACGCTGACGCGGACCTTCCGGAGTCCTTGCTCGGAGAGGAGACCGGAGAGGACGATGAGGCTGAGCAGCAGGGCGACGGCGAGGTACAGGAGGTTGTTCCCGGAGTTCAGGGCGGACAGGCCGAGGAGAACTGTGAGACCCAGGAAGGCCCAGCCCTCCGGGGTGGGACGGAGGGCACGGGGGAAGGAGCCAGACCGCATGGGTGTCTCGGTCAGGGGACCGGGATCCCTTCCAGGACGCCCATGAGGGCCGGCTCGGCCCCCCCTGCGGCTTCGCTGCGGGGGCTTGGCAGGAGACGGTGGGCCAACACCGGGATGGCCAGGGATTTCATGTCATCGGGGACGCAGTAGGAGCGGCCGGCCAGGAGGGCCGCGGCCTGGGCCGCCCGGAACAGGGCGCGGGCGGCGCGCGGGCTCGCCCCGAGGGCGAAGGCGTCGCTACTCCGCGTGGCGGTCGCGATGCTCATCACGTACCCCACCAGGGCTGGATCCACCTGCACCTGCTCGACCGCCTCCTGGAGGCAGCAAACCTCCGAGGCATCGAGGATCGGATCGAAGTCCGGAAGGGCGCCCCCCACCTCCCCCATCACGATGCGCCGCTCCGCCTCGGGCGCCGGGTAGCCGATGTGGATCCGCATGAGGAAGCGGTCCAACTGAGACTCGGGGAGCGGGTGGGTCCCGTGGTACTCGAGGGGGTTCTGGGTCGCGATCACCATGAAGGGCTGGGGGAGCATGTAGGTCTGATGGTCCAGCGAGACCTGCGCCTCGTTCATCGCCTCGAGGAGGCAGGACTGGGTCTTCGGGCTGGTCCGGTTGATCTCGTCGGCCAGCACGATGTGGGCGAACAGCGGACCCGGCCGAAACTCGAAGATCCCGGCCTGGGCGTTCCAGATGTTGACCCCGGTGATGTCGGAGGGGAGCAGGTCGGATGTGAACTGGATTCGCTGGAACGTGCATCCGAGGGAGCGGGCAAGCCCCTGGGCCAGGGTGGTCTTGCCCACCCCCGGGACGTCTTCGATGAGCAGGTGGCCGCGGGCGAAGAGCGCGATGAGGGCGAGCCGGACCTGCTCCGGCTTGCCGACTAGCACCCGCTCGAGGTGGGCCCGAAGGCGGGTGAGGTTCTCCTGGGGGGAAGAAGGGGGGGGTGCGGTCACGTGGGCTCCTCCCGCGAAGGTCGCGAGTCAGGAAAACAGGGGCGGAGTGAGCAATAATCGTACCAGGGAGTCGGCGGATTTTCCTTGAACGGGGGTGGGGGCAGCCATATGATTAGCGCCCGCCCGGAGGTCCCATGCGCCAGTGGCCCGTGCCGTTCGGGGTTGGCCTCGCCCTGGGGATCGTCGGGACGGCGCTCCTGGCGCCGCGCCTCGCTGCGTACCTGCCCGAGGCCTGGCGGCCGAAGCAGACCTTGATCGTCGGCGAGATCCTCCAGAAGGTGGATCGGGCCGAACAGGTGCGCCTCGTCGTGGAGACGGAATGGGGGGTCCTGCTCGCCTCCTTCACGGGTGAAGCCGGCGAGAAGGTGCGACTGCTGGTGGAGGAGGGGGATGAGGTCGCCTTCGCGATGGCGGCCTACCAGGCCTTCGTGGATAACCCGGAGGTCGTGCGCGTCCTGAAAGGTGGGCACCCGGACCGTCCATCACCCTCGACCGAGCAACCTGGGTAAGTCTTCTGCTGTGGTTTCACTGACGGCCATCGAAACACCCTGCCTTCTTCCCGAGCAACTGCGGTCTAGCATCCTGAACCACGCCATCTTGCTCTCGACCGGGAAAAGGTAGACCAGTGCCGGTCCAACGAATTGTGCCTACGATTGCAGCCGAGCCGCGGGTGGCGCCGGCCGCGAGCGGGGCACGCCGGCGACAGGACCCGCGG
>CAZRDA010000126.1:0-5619 GCA_964598715.1 uncultured bacterium
TGCATGGTCTGGGGGAACTGGGCCTGCTCCATCACCAGGTGCCGGCGCATCTCGACGATTTTCGGGATGGGCTCGATGTTGACTGGGCACTCGGTGTGGCACGCGCCGCAGGTGGTGCAGGCCCAGAGGACATCCTCCGTGATGACCTCCCCTACCATCGCCCGCCCGTCCCCGTCCCTCATCTGCCGCAGCAGATGATCTCGCAGGTCCACGATCACCCCCTTCGGCGTGAGCGGCTTGCCCGTGGCCCAGGCGGGGCAGGCGTCGTGGCAGCGCCCGCACTCGGTGCAGGCGAGCAGGTCCAGGAGGGCCTTCTTCGTGAAGTCCTCCAGGCGGGAAGCACCGAACCGCTCCGCTCCTTCGAGGGCGGCCGGCTCGAGCACACCGCTCGGCTTCGGGTTCCGGAGCAGCACGTTGAGGGGGGCCGTGAGGAAGTGGAGCGCCGCGGCGAAAGGGATGGCCGCGATGAAGCCGAAGGAGAGGGCGGCGTGGGCCCACCAGAGGATCCGGTGGCTCGCGGCGGCCGTGCCCGGGTCGATGCCGGCGAAGAGGGCCGCTGCAAGCGCCCCGCCCGGCGACCAGCGTCCGTACGGATCGGCCGTGGCCCCGATCCGCAGGCCCTCCACGGCGAAGCCGGTGAGGAGGACGAGCAGGAAGAGCAGGAGCAGGGGGCCGAACGGGTCGCGGCCGTGCGGAGCCCTGAGCCGCGCGGGGCGCGGGCCATAGCGACGGAGAAGCGCAAGCACCGTCCCGGCGACGGCCGCCAGGCCGAAGAGATCCACCGTCAGGCTCATGAAGTAGAGGTAAAACCGGCCGGAGAGGACGGGGAGGCCGAAGTAGTCCTGGAGGGCCACGAGCGTCGTGGCCACGAACAGGATGGCGAAGCCCCAGGAGATGCCGAGATGCATCGCCCCGGCGAAGGGGTGCCTGGCGATCTGCCGCTGGAGGACGGCCCCGTCCCAGAAGGCCCGGAGTCGCGGCAGAAGCGGTCCCTGAAGCAGCGGGCCCTTCCCGAGCCTGAGTGCCCGGAACGCCCGCCAGATGCCCCACGCAAAGACGAGGAGAAACGGCAGGAAAAGAATGTAGAGCCAGGCGTGCCCGGGGATGTTCCAGTAGATTTCCCGCGCGGGCTGCACGGCCGCCCCCCTTCCCTTTCCTTACCCTTTCCCGGTAGCCTCTCGGATTTTCGCAGTAAGCCGGGGCAGGATCGCCCGGTAGTCGTCCACGATCCCCAGTTGCGCCACCTTGAAGATGGGCGCCTCAGGGTCCCGGTTGATGGCGACGATGGTCTTCGCCGAGGCAACCCCTGCCACGTGCTGGGTTGCCCCCGAAATGCCCACCGCGATGTAGAGGTCCGGGCTGATGCTCCGCCCCGTCTGGCCGATCTGCCAGGAGGACGGGACCCACCCGGCATCGGTCGCGGCGCGCGAGGCCCCAACAGCCCCCCGCAGGACCTGGGCCAGTTCCGCGAGCATCTTGAACGGTTCCGGCCCTCCCAGTCCTCGGCCGCCTCCGATGACCACGCGCGCGACCTCCAGGTCCACCCCGCCTCCCTCCTCCTGGACCTTGCGGATGAGGCGCGTGCGGGCATCCTGGGGCGTCAAGGCCACCACAACCCGGGTCGGCTCGCCGGCGGCCGGCGCCTCCGCGGGCGAAAACGTTTTGGGGCGAACGGTGACCACGACCGGCTCGGGTTGCGCGATGAGCGTGGCCACCGCCTTCCCGCCGTAGGCCTGGCAGGTGAAGGCCAATTTGCCGTCCCGTTTCGCGAAGCCCTGCGCCTCCGTGATGAGGGCCGCCCGGAGCCGGTGGGCCAGGCGGGGCGCTAGCTCCCGCCCCTGCGAGTCGCTGGGGAAGAGGAGAACGCGGGGGCTCGCCACCTGGACGATGGCCTGAAGAGCCTTGAGGTAGAGGTCGGCCTGATAGGTTTCGAGGAGGGCGTGCTCGGCAAGGAAGGCTCGGGCCGCGCCGTGGCGCCCGGCGGCCACCGCCGCATCGGCCACCCGCGCCCCCACGAGGGCAGCAACGACCGCTCCGCCCGTTACCTCGGCAGCCGCCCGCCCGGCGGCCAGAACTTCCTGGCCGCTCCGGCTGATCCGGCCGCCCGCCACCGGCGCATAGCAGAGGACAGTTCCCATCGTTCTCCCTACAGCGACAGGCCCGCCCGGGCGCGGCCGTGGGCGGGCTGGTGCGCGCGCATCGTGTCCGGGTTTGTCCCCCGCTCAAGCGCCAGGTGGTAGGTGAACAGTTGAAGGGGAACCACGGAGAGGAGGGGGGTGAGGAGCTCGGGGAGGCGCGGCAACCTCACCGTGTGCGCGCAGAGCGCTGACAGCTCGGCATCGCCCTCCTCCACGATGCCGACCACGGGCGCGCCGACCTCGCTCACCACCCTGGCCACCGCCAGGCAGCGCTCGTAGGACGGGCCGGGCGGCGCGATTAGGAAGACCAGGTCCTCCGCCTCCATGGCGACCCAGGGGCCATGCAGGACCTGCTCACAGTTCATCCCGACCGTGGCGGCGTAGTTCGCCTCGTTCATCTTGAGGGCGGCCTCGTAGGCCGTGGCCGTGTTGGGACCGCCTCCGACGAAGTAGTAGCACCGGCGGTCCCGGAAGCGCGCCGTCATGTCTTCCCATGACTCCTGTCCGAGCAAGGCCGCCATCCGGTCGGGGAGCGCCTCGAGCGCCCCCGCGAACTTGTCGTCGCCGCCCAGCGTCGCGGCCAGGGCAGCCAGGAGTGCGAGCGCGGTGGTGTAACTGACGGTGTGAGCGGCGGAGCGCTCCTGCCCCACCGTTCTGAGGAGAACGTCCGCGATGTCCAGCCCCTCCCCGCTTCCCACGCCGGTGATCGCGACCCCAACCCCGCCCCCCGCCTTTGCCTTCTGGAGCGCCTCGAGCGAGAAGCGCTTGGTCCCCCGGTGGCTTACGACGATCACCCCGGTCTTCGGATCGGGATCAGACCAGTAGTTGCTGAACTCGAACGAGTGGAAGGCGCGGACGCGGTGGCCCAGGCCGCCGATCTGGGCCAGGAGCAGTTCTCCCACCAGGCACGCGTGCCAGGACGTCCCGATCCCCGAGAGGAGGACCTGATCCACGGTCTTGAGGTGCGCGGCGACCGTCTTCAGGACCTCGGCGTTGCTGCGGAGCACCGACCGAATCGCACCAGGCTGGGCATAGATAGCATCGTGCATGTAGTACGGATGACCGGAACGGGGCGGCGGCGGGGTCCAGACCACGGCAACCTTCCTCTTAGAGGAGCTTCAGCCCCCGGAGGCGGCCCACCAGGAGGTCCACCTTCTCCTCCGGACTCTCGCCGTCCAGGATCTCGCAGCGGCTCTCCCGCACCGGGATGCTCAGGTCGGCCACCGCGACCCGGGCGGCCTCCCCCTTGGCCCCCGCCGCCAGTCCCAGGTCAGCCGCCGTCCAGGTGGGGATCGGCTTGCGGCCCGCCGCCATGATGTCCTTCAGTTTCGGGAAGCGGGGGATGTTGCTCTCGTCGCTCGTGATCGTCACCAGCAAGGGAAGCGGGGCCTCGATGAGTTCGTAGCCGTCCTCCACCGCCTTCCGGACCTGGACACCGCTCCCCGCTGCTTCCACGCGAGAGGCGTAGGCCACGCAGGCGAGTCCAAGTTCCTCGGCGAGGAGCGGCCCGACCGCCCGCGAGGCCCAGTCCCCCGACTCGCAGCCGGCCAGGATGAGGTCCACCGTCCCGCCCTTCCGGATGGCCGCCGCGAGCGCGCTAGCGACGCCGAAGGCGTCGGTCACGGAGAGCGCGGTGTCGCTCAAGAGAATGGCCCGGTCCGCCCCCATGGCGAGCGCCTTCTTCAGGGCGGTGGTAGCCGTGGACGCCCCGAGACAGAGCGCCGTCACCGTCCCACCCGCCGTCTCCTTCAGCTTCAAGGCTACCTCCAGGGCATGCTCGTCGTAGGTCGAGATCACCAGGGAGTGGCCCTCCTGGAGCTGCCGCTTCGCCACCAAGTCAAGCTTGAACTGGCTCGGCGGGATCTCCGGGTCAATGATCTCCTTCAGGCAGACGGCGATCTCCATACCCGTTCCTACTTGAGCAGGTGACCAGCGATCACCAGCCGCTGGATTTCGGAGGTGCCCTCGTAGATCTCGGTGATCTTGGCGTCCCGGAAGTAGCGCTGGACCGGGTAGTCCAGGATGTAGCCGTACCCACCGTGGACCTGGATCGCCTTCGTCGCGATCCGCATGGCGGCCTCCGAGGCGTAGAGCTTGGCCATCGAGGCCTCCTTGGTGAAGCGGCGGCCGAGATCCTTCAGAACGGCCGCCTGGTAGGTGAGCAGCCGGGCCGCCTCGATTTCCGTCGCCATGTCGGCAAGCATGAACTGGATCGCCTGGAGCGACGCGATGGGCTTCCCGAACTGGACGCGCCCCTTGGCGTAGTCCCGGGCAGCCTCGAAGGCAGCTCGCGCGATCCCGACCGCCTGCGCCGCGATGCCGATCCGCCCCCCGTCCAGGGTCGCCAGGGCCACCTTGAACCCTTCGCCTTCCTTCCCGAGGAGGTTCTGCGCGGGCACCCGGCAGCCGTCGAGCACGATCTGGGCTGTGGAAGAACCCTTGATGCCCAGTTTTTTCTCCAGCTTCGCCACGATGAAGCCGGGGAAACTCCTCTCGACCAGGAAGGCGGCGATCCCCCGGTGCCCCTTGCTCCGGTCGAGAGTCGCGAAGACGATGGCAAGGTCCGCCTCACCCCCGTTCGAGATGAAGTTCTTGGTCCCGGTGAGGACGTAGGACTCCCCCTCGCGCCGGGCTGTGGTCTCCTGGTTGGCAGCATCGCTGCCGGCGTTCGGCTCGCTCAGGCAGAAGCAGCCCAGTTTCTCCCCCCGGGCCAGCGGGATGAGATAGCGCTGTTTCTGCGCCTCCGTCCCGAAGGCCAGGAGGGGATCGCAGGCCAGCGAGTTGTTCACCGACATGATGACGCTGGTGGCGGCACAGGCCCGGGAGACCTCCTCCATCGCGATGGCGTAACACAGGGTGTCGGCGCCAGCCCCCCCGTACGCCTCGGGCACCGCCACGCCCATGAATCCGAGTTCCCCGAGCCTTTTCACCGTCTCGTGGGGGAAGGTGCCGGTGGCGTCGGTCTCCTCCGCGCGAGGGGCCACCACCTGGTCAGCCACCTCCCGGGCCGTCGCCTGGAACATCCGCTGCGCTTCCGTCAGGGTGAAGTCCACGATTCCTACCTAGCGGTGCCGGAAGGTGGCCTTCCCCTTCTGCAGGAAAGCCGTCACTCCCTCCCGCATGTCCTCGGTCGAGAAGGCCAGGCCGAAGGCCTTGGCCTCGATCGCGAGCCCGCTCATCAGATCGGTTGCTGTCCCCTCCTCGATGGCGGCCTTGGCGAGACCGAGGACGACAGCGCTCTTGGCCGCCATCTTCGCCGCCGTCTCCTTGGCGGCCGGCAGCAGCTCGGCAAGCGGCAGTACCCGGTTCACCAGGCCGATCCGCAGGGCCTCCTGCGCGTCAATCCTGTCCCCGGTGAAGATGAGTTCCTTCGCCCGGGCCTTGCCCACGAGGCGCGACAGGCGCTGGGTCCCCCCGCTCCCCGGAATGATCCCCAGGTTGATCTCCGGCTGGCCGAAGCGGGCATTCTCCGCCGCGTAGA
>CAZRDA010000127.1:0-5549 GCA_964598715.1 uncultured bacterium
CCACCTCCAGCGAGACGCTGCCGAGGAGCAGTCCCCGGACCCCACCCAGGCCGCGGGCCCCCACCACGACCAGCTTCGCTTCCCACTCCTCCGCCGCCCGCACGATCTCCGCCCGCGGGTCTCCCTCGCTCACCCGCACCTCGGCCCCCGGCCCGCGAGGGCCGAGGAGCCGCCGCGCCTCGTCGCCGACCCGGCGGGCGTCCGCGAGAGCCGCGTCCCGGAGGTACTTCCGCGTCTCCGCCCGGACCAGCGGCTCGACGGCTCCGGCCACCGTCAGGACCAGGATCGGGCTGTCCCCGGGCAACGGGAAATGGCGCAACCACCGGGTTGCCGTGAGGGCATCCGTGGAACCGTCGGTCGCCAAGAGCACTCGCATGGTTTCCTCCGTCGCGGTCCTCCGCCACCCTCCCCGCGGGGCGCCCTCGCAGGCGCGCCCTGCTCACTCGATCCTCTCCCAGCTCCTGCTCGCGACCCGCGCAATCCCCTTCCGCGCCTCCTCCGCCAGGACCACCACCGGGGGGAAGAGGAGGAGGAGGCGCCACTCCGCGAAGCGAAGCGGAGCGAGCCCGAAGACATCGGCGAGGGGCGGCACCAGGATCAGCCCCGCGAGGATCCCGAGTTCGGCGGCGATCCCCAGGAGGACGAAGCGGTTGCTCCAGAGCCCGACTCGGAAAAGAGACTCGCGATCCGTGCGGCAGGCGAAGACGTTCCCGACCTGGGCCGCCACGATCCCCGCTAGCGTCATCGTGGTCGCGCGCCGGTAGAGGTCCCCCGTGCGCGCCATCGGCAGCCCCGGCCGCCAGCCCGCCACCCAGTAGGTCCAGAAGAAGGCCAGGAGCGCCAGGGCCGCCTCGACGACCCCCAGAAATGCGTAGGCGCGCAGGAGCCGCCCCGCCCCGAGGAGCCGCTGGTGGCGGGGGCGCGGCGGCCGATCCATCACCCCGGGCTCAGGTGGCTCAGCCCCGAGGGCCAGCGCCGGGAGCAGGTCGGTCCCCAGGTCCACGGCGAGGATCTGCATCAGGGTGAGCGGCAGGGGAATGCCGAAGAAGACAAAGGCCAGGAACGGGACCAGCTCGGGGACGTTGGAGGCGAAGATGTAGGTGACGAACTTCCCGATGTTCGCGTAGATCGCACGCCCCTGCCGGACCGCCGCAACGATGGAGGCGAAGTTGTCGTCGGTGATGACCATTACCGCGGCCTCCTTCGCCACCTCGCTCCCGCGCCGGCCCATGGCCACACCGATGTCCGCCGCCTTCAACGCCGGCGCGTCGTTCACCCCGTCCCCGGTGACCGCCACCACCTCCCCGAGCGCCTTGAGCCCCGACACGATCGCCAACTTATGGGCGGGCGAGGTCCGGGCGAAGAGGATCCCCGGTTCGGCGAGCAGGCCTCGCAGGCCTTCCGGGGAGAGGCGCTCGACCTCCTCCCCCGTCACGACCTTCTCGACCGGCAGGCCGATCTGCCGGGCGATGGCCTGGGCGGTCAGCCCGTAGTCGCCCGTGACCATCACGACGCGGATCCCGGCGCGGCGGCAGAGGGCGACCGCCTCGGGGACCTCGGGGCGGATCGGGTCCCAGAGGGCCACGAAGCCGAGCAGTGTGAGCTCGCGCTCGACGGCCGCCGCGGGCTCCCCCACCAGCCCGTCGGGGAGCGGTCGGACGGCGACGGCGAGGAGGCGCAGGCCCTCGGCCGCCAGCCGGTCGTGGTCGGCCAGGATGGTGTGGCGGCGCTCGTCGGTGAGCGCCACCGTACGGCCGTCCCACCGGACCGCCTCGCAAAGCCCCAGGGTCTCCCGTGGGGCCCCCTTGGTGTACGCGCTGACTCCGCCGGACGCGGCGCGCACAAGCGTCATCCGCTTCCGGTAGGAGTCGAAGGGGTACGGGGCGAGGAGGGGGTGAGCAGCCCGGACCTCCTCGGGCTCGACACCCGCCTTCACCCCGGCTGCAAGGAGGGCCACCTCCGTCGGGTCCCCGTGCTCCGTGGTCGCCTGAGAGGCAAGCGCCGCGGCCTCGAGGAGGCCCCGAACCTCGCCCGCTCGTGCAGCCTCCGGTGCGGCCGGATCCAGAATCCGGCCCGAGACCCAGACCGACCGGGCCGCCATCCGGTTCTCGGTGAGCGTGCCGGTCTTGTCGGTGCAGATGACCGTCGTGGCCCCGAGGGTCTCGACGGCCGAGAGGCGCTTCACCAGACTCCCCTGGCGGGCCATCCGCTGGACGCCGAGGGCCAGGGCCAGGGTGAGCGTCGGGAGCAACCCCTCGGGAACGTTCGCGACGATGACCCCGAGGGCGAAGAGGAACCCCTCGCCCGGGGGCAGGGCCCCGGTGGCGGCCCCCAGGAGGAAGAAGCCGACGCCGATCCCGACGGCCAGGAACGTCACGATCCGGGTCACCCTCCCCATCTCGCGCTGGAGCGGGCTCGGCTCCTCGGCCACAGCCTGGGTGAGGTGGGCGATGGCGCCGATCTCGGTCTGCATCCCGGTCGCCCGGACGACGCAGCATCCCCTCCCGGCCACCACGCCGGTCCCGGCGAAGACCAGTTCGTGCCGCTCCAGGAAGGGAACGCCCCCGGGTTCGTCCGGGGCCACCGGCAGCTTGAAAATGGGGTGGGACTCGCCGGTGAGGAGGCTCTGGTCCACCCGGAGGCCGTCGGCGGCGAGGAGCTGGCCGTCGGCCGGCACCTGGTCCCCTTCCTCCAGGCGCACCACGTCGCCGGGGACCAGGTCGGTGGCCGGCACCCGGACCTCGAAACCCTCGCGGAGCACGGTGATCTCCCGGGGGAGCAGCGCCTGGAGCGCCTCCACCGCGCGCTCCGCCCGGTACTCCTGAAAAAAACTGAAGACGCCGTTGACGAGAAGCACCGCGAAGATCGCCCAGCCCAGCTCGGCCATCCCAGCGAGGAAGGCGAGGGCTCCGCCGAGCCAGAGGAGGAGGGCGAACAGGCTTCGGAACTGCTCCAGGAAGCGGAGGGTAAGCGGCCGGCGGCGGACGCGTTCGAGCCGATTCGGGCCGCATGCCTGGCGCCGGCGCGCGGCCTCGGCGGCCGACATCGCCGTTGGCGTGGAGCGCAGGAGGGCCAGGAGGTCCTGGCCCGGCAGCGGGCCCTCGCCCGCCGCCTCCTCCGCTTCCGCCAGGAGGCGCGCCAACTCCTCACGACTGCTGGCGGAGCGGGCGGCCTCCACGCGAGCCGGGTCCCGGAGCGCGGCCCGGAGGCGGGAGACCAGCCGGAGAGCGCGGCCGCTCTCGGCGACGGGCGCGGTCAGGACCACCGCGATCGCCACGGGCTCCCCGCCGGGCGCGAGCGCGGGCGCATGGGGAAGCTGCACCCAGCGGAGTGTCAGCCGCCCCGCCGGCAGCGCGAGTGAGTGGATGAGCACCACGCCGGGGGCCAGGGGGAGAAGCCCCGGCCGCTCCGCGGCGGAGAGGTCGTGCGCCCGGAGAAGGTCCTTAAGCGTGGCGACTTCGGGGCCCAGCCGGACCGGATCGCCGGTCAGGAAGGGGGAAAGAGCGAAGCGTCGCGCCATCTCCCGATCCCCACTCGGGCCTCCCCTCGCTACGCGCGCCAGGGCTGCCGGACCGAATAGCCCCTGGCCTGCAGCGCCTGGACGGCGGGACCCGGATTGATCGTCGCGACGCGGATCACCGCTTCCTTGACCCCCTCCCGGCTCACGAGGGTCATGATGCTCGCGATCGGCACCCCCGCCTCCTCCACCGTCCGCACGACCTCCGCCAGCGCGGACGGGCGCTCGCCCAGCACCACGTCCAGCCGGCTCGAGGGCTCCCCCACCCCCATCGCCTTCACGAAGAGCTCCAGGACATCGGTCTCGGTCACGATGCCGACGAGCCGGCCCTCCTCGATGACCGGCAAGGCGCTGATCTTCTCCCGGACCATGACCCGTGCGGCCTCCTCCACGGGCACCATCGGCGCGACCGTGATCACATCGCGCGTCATGATCTCGGCCATGGTGAGGCGGTTGAGCAGATAGGTCAGTTCGTGGGCCTCGAGGCTCGTGGCGGGAGAGGCCATGGCCCGTTTGAGGTCCCGGTCCGAGACGATCCCGACCAGCCTGCCCTCCTCGAGCACCGGGAGATGGCGGACGCCACGTTGCCGGGTCAACCGGATCGCCTCCGGCAGCGTCGTTTTCGGCGTGATGGCGACCACCTGGGGTTGCATGACGTCCCGGACCAGCATCCCTCTCCTCCCACCCCCCTGGGCTTGCGGACCGCGGGCCCCCGTGCGCAGCGGCGGGGACGACCCGCGCCGCCCCACCCCATCGCTGGCGCCGGCTACCCCTTGATATTCCCGATCGGGACGAGGGAGGCGACCCTGCGCGAGAGGCGCAGGCGGTGGAGGACGTCCACGACGGCGCTCAGGTCCTTGTAAGCCAGCCCCGCCTCCTCCGCCACTCCGGATCGCGAGGCGGCCCGGACCAGGATGCCCCGCCCCTCCATCTCCTTCAGGAGCCGCTCCGGCAGGACCTGGCGCTTGGCTTGCGCGCGCGACATTGTGCGCCCGGCGCCGTGCGCCGTCGAGCCGAAGGTCTCCGCCATCGCCTCGGCGGTCCCGACCAGGAGCGCCGAGCCGGTCTCCATGGAGCCGCCGATGATGACCGGCTGGCCTACGTCCCGATACGCCTCCGGCACATCCGGGGCGCCGGGACCGAAGGCGCGCGTGGCGCCCTTGCGGTGGACCACGAGCTCGACGGGCTCGCCGTCCACCACGTGGCGCTCCACCTTCGCGGTGTTGTGGCAGACGTCGTAGACCAGAGAGAGGCCCAGCTCCCGCGGGTCCTTGCCGAACACCTTCCCTAGGACCTCCCGCACTTGGTGGGCGATCACCTGGCGGTTTGCGAAGGCAACGTTGGCCGCCGCGGTCATCGCCCCGAAGTAGGCCTGCCCCTCCGGTGACCGGAACGGGGCGCACGCCAGTTCCCGGTCGGGAACCGTGATGCCGTACCCGCGCATCGCCTCGGCGAACGCCCGCAGGTAGTCGGTCCCGACCTGGTGGCCGAAGCCCCGGGACCCGCAGTGTAGCATGATGAACACCTGGCCCGGGGCCTCGACCCCGAACGCCTTCGCCGCCTCCGGGTCATGGATGCCGTCCGGGGGCACCACCTGGACCTCGAGGTAATGGTTGCCCGACCCGAGGGTACCGAGCTGGTGCCTCCCCCGCGAGACGGCCCGGGCGCTCACGTGGGCGGGGTCGGCTCCCGGGAGGCACCCGCCCCCCTCCGTGCGCTCGAGGTCCTCGGGCCACCCGTACCCGTGGCGCACGCACCAGGCGGAGCCCTCCACCATGACCTGGCGGAACTCGGCCTCCGTGAGGCGGAGAAAGCCCTTCCCCCCGACCCCCGCCGGGACCGCGGCGAAGAGGGCTTCGAGCAGGTCGGGGAGCTTCGGCCGGACCTCCGCCTCGGTGAGGGACGTCCGCAGGAGCCGCATCCCGCAGTTGATGTCGAAGCCGATGCCTCCCGGGGAGATAACGCCCGTGTCGGCGCGAAACGCCGCCACGCCCCCGATCGGGAAGCCGTAGCCCCAGTGCCCGTCGGGCAT
>CAZRDA010000128.1:0-5513 GCA_964598715.1 uncultured bacterium
CCGAACTCCGGCAGGTCCGGGCGGAGGGCCGGACGCTCCACCTCCGCCATCAGTTTGTCCAGATCCATCGGCACATCCTCCCTGGGTTACGCTCGTGCGCCCGAGAAACACACTAGCGGGGCGATCCGCGCCGGACGCGCAGCGGGGCCTCGCCGCCGGTCTCCGCCTCCACCTCCTGCGCGACCTCCTTCAGCAGGGCCCGGTCCTCCTCGCTCAACTCCGCCGCCGTGAGCAGGTCCGGACGGCGGGTGAGGGTCCGGCGGAGCGCCTCTTTCCGCCGCCAGCGCCGGATCGCCTCGTGGTTGCCCGAGAGGAGGATCTCGGGAACGGCCAGGCCGCGGTACTCGGGCGGCCGGGTGAACTGGGGGAAGTCGAGCAGCCCCCCCGCAAAGGACTCCTGCGCCGCAGAGGCTGCGTCCCCCAGGACCCCGGGCACCAGGCGGATCACGGCGTCGAGCACTACCAGGGCCGGCAGTTCCCCTCCCGTCAGGATGTAGTCCCCGATCGAGACCTCCAGATCCACCAGGCTCCGGATCCGGTCGTCGAACCCCTCGTACCGGCCGCACAGCAGGATCAGGTGGCACTCCGCGGAGAACGCCGCCGCCAGGGAATGGGTGAACGGCACCCCCTGCGGGGTGAGGAGCAGGACCCGGCTCTGCGGCCCCGCCTTCAGCGCCTCCACCGCCTCGCACACCGGCTCCGGCTTCAGGACCATCCCGGCGCCCCCCCCATAGGGGGGCTCATCCACCACCCGATGCCTGTCGTGCGTCCAGGACCTGAGGTCATGGACCCGGATCTGGACGAGCCCCTTCTCCTGGGCCCGGCGCAGGATGCTCTCCTCCAGGGGACCCCGGAAGATCCCCGGGAAGAGCGTCACGATGTCATACCGCTTCGGCGTCAGCGAGCCCCTCCGGGACGCGGACCACCAGCCGGCTGCCTGGCAGGTCCACCGCCACCACGAAGGCGCGGGCAGCGGGCAGCAGCCACTCCCGGCCGCCGCGCCGGACGACGAGGACGTCCACTCCCCCCGTCGGCAGGATCCCCGCCACCTCGCCCAGCGCCTCCCCCGCTTCCGTCTCGACCCGGAGGCCCACCAGGTCGGCCTGGTAGAAGGTTCCCTCCGGCAGGGGAGGGGCATCACTCCGCGTCACCGTGACCGCAGCCCCCACCAGCGCCGCGGCCTCCTCCTGGGTCCGGACCCCCTCGAACTGCACCATGGCGCGGGGACCCTCCACCCGGGAGCCCTCTACCCGGAGCGGCCGCGCGGCCGACCCCTCTCCCCCCACGTACAGGGTGCGGCCCGCGGCGAGGCAGGCTACCACGTCCGTTTCCAACCGGAGAATGACCGCCCCCCTGAGGCCCTGGGCCCGGAGTACCCACCCCACCAGCAGGAGGGGCGGCCCCTGCCCGCCGCCTATTCCAGGATCTCCAAGACGGCGCGCCGGCGCGACTTGGCCGCGGCGGCGTGGAGCAGGGTCCGCATCGCCCGCGCCGTCCGACCCTGCTTCCCGATGACCCGCCCGAGATCGGCCGCCGCCACCTTCAGTTTGAGCGTGGTCGTCCTCTCGTCCTCCACGGCCTCGACCCTCACCTCATTGGGGTTGTCTACCAGCGCCCTGGCGAGGTACTCGACCATCTCCTTCAACACGGGCGCCTCCTGCACCGGGCGATGGGCCCCCGATCCGTCCCGGGATGCCGCCGAGCCCTCCCGATCCCCGGACGCCCCGAGGCGTCGCCATCGCCCTCAAGCGGTTGCCTTCCCGGTTTCCCGCTCGGCGAATCTCTTCAGCACTCCGGCGGTGGAGAGGAGGTCCCGGACCGTGTCCGTCGGCCGGGCACCCTTCTTCAGCCAGGCTAGCGCCTTCTCCGCGTCCAATGCAAGGGCCGCGCCCTTCCCGGCTTTCCCCTGGGGATCCCAAGTCCCCAGGGCTTCCAGGAAACGGCCATCCCGCGGCATGCGGGAATCCGTCACCACCACGCGGTAGACGGGGCGCTTCTTGGCGCCCATACGCATCAATCGCATCCGAACGGCCATCCGTCTCCTCCGAGGTCCAGGTCCACCCCCGGCCGGGTCGCCCGGCGAAGCCTCAGACCGGGGGGAGGGGGAGCCCCTTGATGCGCCCCCCCTGTTTCGTGAGTTGCCGCATCACCTTCTGGGTCTGGACGAACTGGCGGAGCAGCCGGTTCACCTCCGCCACGCTCGTCCCGGAGCCGGCCGCGATCCGGCGCCGCCGGCTCCCGTTCAGGAGGGCCGGGTCCTCCCGCTCCTGCGGGGTCATGGAGTTCAGGATCGCCTCCATCCGCCGCAGGGCCCGCTCCTCCCCGCCCCCCCCCGCCTTCGCGAGCACCTGGCCAAGGCCCGGGAGCATCCCCAGGACCTCCGACAGCGGGCCCATAGCCTTGACCTGCCCCAGTTGCGTCCGGAAGTCCTCGAGCGTGAAGCGCTCGCGGCGGAGTTTGGCGGCGAAGGCAGCGGCTTCCGCCTTCTGCACGGACGCCTCGGCCCGCTCCACGAGGGAGAGAATGTCCCCCATGCCGAGGATGCGCGAGGCGATTCGGTCCGGGTGGAACGGCTCCAGGGCCTCAGGCTTCTCCCCCACCCCGACGTACTTGATCGGCGCGCCGGTGACGGCCCGGATGGAGAGGGCCGCCCCGCCGCGGGCGTCCCCGTCCAGTTTCGTGAGAATCACCCCCGTCAGGCCCAGCGCCCGGTGGAAGGCCGCGGCGGAATTCACCGCGTCCTGCCCCGTCATCGCGTCGGCCACCAGGAGCACCTCCGCGGGCCGAAGCGCAGCCTTCAGGGCGGCAAGCTCGGCCATGAGCGGCTCGTCAATGTGCAGGCGGCCCGCCGTGTCCACCAGCAGGACGTCCTGCCCCGCGGCGGCGGCGCGGACGGCGGCGGCAGTCGTGGCGGCCAGGGCGGATGCGGCCTGACCGTCCGCAGCGACGGGGACCCCGACCGCGGCACCCACCGTCTGGAGTTGTTCCAGCGCTGCGGGGCGCTTGAGGTCTGCCGCGACCAGGAGGGGACGGCGCCCTTCCCGGAGGAGCAGCCGGGCCAATTTCGCCGCCGTGGTCGTCTTGCCCGATCCCTGGAGCCCGACGAGGAGGACAGCCACCGGGGGGCTTCCCGTGAGGCTCAGGTGGGCGCGACCGCCCCCCATGAGGGCGGTGAGCTCCTCATGGACGACCTTCACGACCTGCTGGCCCGGGGTCAGGCTCTTGAGTACCTCCTGCCCCACCGCCCGACTCCGGACCCGCTCGAGGAACTCCTTGACCACCGTGAAGTGGACGTCCGCTTCCAGGAGGGCCAGCCGCACCTCTCGGAGTGCCTCGGTGATGTTCTCCTCGGTAAGGGTCCCGTGCCCCCGGAGGCGCCGGAACACGGCCGCCAGGCGATCGGTGAGCCGGTCGAACATGGGCCGCCCCCTCTACACGCGACCGTCAAGCGTATTGCACGATCGCGGCGATGTCAATTGCATTCGGCCTAGGCGGGGCGCGCCTCTCGGGGTCCGGCGAGGAGCAGGTGGACATCCATGACGTTGGTCCGCGTCGGCCCGGTGACGATGAGGTCGCCCAGGGCGTGGAAGAAGGGGTAGGCGTCGTTCGCGGCCAGGTGGCGGGCGGCCTCCAAACCGATCGCTCGGCCGCGGGAGACGGTCTGGCCATCGGAGACGGCTCCGGCCGCCTCGGTGGGCCCGTCGGTTCCGTCTGTTCCGGCCGAGAAGAACAGGACACCCTCCGCCCCGTCGAGGTGCAGGGCCGCCGAGAGCGCCATCTCCTGGTTCCGTCCCCCCTTCCCCTGCCCGCGGACGGTGACGGTCGTCTCCCCCCCGGCCACCAGGCAGCAGGGGGGCTCGATGGGGTGGCCGGTGGCCCGGACCTCCAGGAGCAGAGCGGCCAGGACCTTGGCCACTTCCCGGGCCTCCCCGTGGATGCCGGAGGCCAGGGTGAGCGCCCTGTAGCCGAGGGCGGCGGCGGCCGTGGCGGCGGTCTCCAGCGCCTGGGCGTTGCTCGCGACGATCCGGTGGTGAACCTGCCCGAAGAGGGGCTCCCCGGGCTTCGGCGTCTCCGGGGCGCGACCAGCCGCTCCGGCCTCCAGGTACCCCCGGACGGCGGGCGGCACCGATTCCCGGATGCGGTAGCGCTCGAGGATCGCCAACGCCTGGGGGAAGGTGGTCCGGTCCGGGGCGGTGGGGCCGGAGGCGATGGCGTCCAGGGGGTCGCCGATGATGTCGGAGAGGACCAGCGTGAGGACCCGGGCCGGGGCAGCGGCCCGGGCGAGCTGCCCCCCCTTGACGGCCGAGATGTGCTTGCGGACCGCGTTGACCTCCTGGATCGTGGCCCCACACGCAAGAAGCTGCTTCGTGACCTGCTGCTTTTCTTCGAGGGTGATCCCCGGGACCGGCAGCGGGAGGAGGGCCGATCCGCCCCCGGAGATGAGGGCGATGACCAGGTCGTCCGCGGTCGCCCCCCTGACCAGATCAAGGACTTCTCCCGCGGCGGCGAGACCGGCCGCATCCGGAACCGGGTGGGCGGCCTCCCGGACCCGCACCACTCGAGTCGGACCGCCGTGGCCGGCCTTCACCGTAACGACCCCGGTGGTGATCCGATCCCCGAGGACCTCCTCGACGGCGGCGGCCATGGGGGCCCCCGCCTTCCCGGCTCCCACCACCAGGACGCGCCTGAGGCGGGCGAGGTCGTAGGAGCGGTCGCCCACCTGGAGCCGATCCCCCAGTCGCTTCAGGTGCCGGCGGATGGCGGCGGCGGGGTCCACCGCCTCGAGCGCGGCCCGGAAGATGGCGGTCGCGTCCTCGCGCAGGGCGCGGGGGCTCTTCACGGGAGGCCCCCGGGCAGGGGCACCTCGTGCCGGCGGGAATGGATGGCTCCCGCCGGATGCAGCCTGCTCTCGAAGAGGACGATCCGGTCCACGGTCATCTCTCCACAGTCCTCCCCGGCGCGCGCCTGAAGGCGCCGCATCGTCGCCTCGAGCCCCGTCCAGGCGCGGACCCGACCCAGGGTCAGGTGCGCCCGGAAGGGTCGGTCCTCCCGCGGGAAGCCCCGCGCGCCGCACGCAGCCTCGAGGCGGGCGGCCACGGTCGCCGCCTCCGGACCGCCGGCGCGCAGGCCCACCCAGAGGACCCGGGGGTTGCGCTCCCCCGGGAAGACCCCGGAACCACCGGCGCAGAGGGTGAAGGGGGGGACCCCGGCCACGGCCTCCGCCATCGCCTCCCGGACCGCCCCCTCCCCGGTCGGGGAGACCTCCCCCAGGAATTTCAACGTGAGGTGGATGTTTCCCGGTTTCACCCAGGAGACCGGCCCGGAGGCTGCCCGGAGGTCTGCCTGGAGCGCGTCGAGCGCCTCGTGGAGCGGATCGCTCAAGGGGATGGCGATGAAGAGGCGCAGGGCGCAGGCTCCAGGGCGGCTAATACAAACGAAAGGATCACAGTGACAACGCCCGGGTCCTGTCGCCGGTGCCGCCCCGGCCCCCGGCCCCCGGAGGGAACCCTCCC
>CAZRDA010000129.1:0-5419 GCA_964598715.1 uncultured bacterium
CGCCTCCGGCACAGCGTGTCAACGGGAAACGTCCTCCGCTGCCTGGGCCCGCTTGCTCCCGTCCCGCCCGATCTGCTATGGTCCCGGCACGGGGGCACTTCACCGCGCCCCCCGGGAGGGGGTCATGCGACGCATTGCACTTCTCGCCGGGGTTTTGGTGGTTCTCGCCGGCTGCGCGACGGCCTGGGTGAGCGAACGGCGCCTCATCAGCGGGCGGGTGACCGATGCGGAGGGGCGCCCTGTCGCGGGCACGCCGGTCCTCCTGGTGGGCCGGGAACTCGGGCTCGCCCTCTTCCAGTTCGCCTACGAGGAGATGGGGCGGCGGGAGGCCCGGGCACTCACGGATGAGCGGGGGGAGTACCGGATCGAGGCGGTGCCGGCCCAATTGGGGAACAACCTCCACCTCTTCTTCTATGATCGGGAGGGGTTCGACTCCGTCCGGTACGCCCGGCCGGACCCGGTGGATATCACGAAGCGCCTGGACGAGACCCCCCACCTCGTCATCAACCAGACCCTCCGGACCCACCCGGACTGGCCCGAAGTCCTCCGGCTCCGCCAGGAGTACGGGCCCGACTCCCACCGGGGTCGCATCCTCCGACAGATGGGGCTTCCCGAGCGGCGGGAGGCGACCCAGAGCGGGAGCGACCTGGTGGAGCACTGGCACTACTTCTCCCGGGGGATCACCTACGTGTTGCGCAACGGGGAGCTTGGGGGCACCCACCAATTTGAACCCATCAAGGAGTTTGCCAAGCCTCGCTCCTGAGGCACCGGCGCGGCGGCCCCCCCGCCTTCAGGCGGTCTTCCTCCTCCTGCTGCTGACCGCGGGCGGAGGCCGGGGGGTGGGACCCGCTGCGGCGGCCGAGCAGCCCGATCTGGCCGTCACGGCGGAAGACATCGTCCTCCCCCGACCCAGCCTCCTGGAGGGGGTGCCCGTCACCGTGGCGGTCCGGGTCCGCAACCTGGGCGACGGGGAGGCCCGCGGGTTTGAGGTGCAGATTCAGGATGTGGCTGGGCAGAAGGTGGCGGCCCTCAAGACCTTTGCCGTGGCAAGCCTCCCGCCGCGCTCGGATGTCCTGCTCACGGTGGACTGGACCCCGCGGGGGCCGGGCCTGCACCAGGTGCGGGTGGGGGTGGACGGGAGCGGCCGAGTCCCCGAGGGGAGCCGGGAGAACAACACGGCCTCCCGCAGCGTGCTGATCCTCTCGCAGATCCAGGCGACGCGGAACCTCTACGCGTACGCCTTGCAGTACGTGTCCAGGGGCTCGCGGGATTTCGACCTGCTGGAGGCGGAGCGGGCGCTCCTAGGGTCCTCCCCGCCGGCCCGCGCCGTGGCGCAGCTCGTGGGGAAGGCGGTGAACAGCGACCGGGAAGTGGTCGAGGTCATCGGGCTGGGGTTGCGCCCGTTCACGATTGTGAGCAATGCCGCCGCGCTGCCGGCCGCGCGCCGCGCCGCCGTCCTCGAGGCGCAGCGCTGGCTTGCCCTGATTCAGGAGCATCGGGGCAAGGCGGGCAGGTCTCCGGGGGCAGGACAGCGCCTCTTCGGCGCGGTCATCGTGGCGGAGCAGACCCTGCCGGACGGGAGCGTGATGGTCAAGATGGAGGCACCGCTCCGGTAGGGAAGGGCGCACCGGCGCACAGCCCAGAGGGGCTCAACGCGCTGCCCTCCGGGCATCGACCCCGACCCCGAAACGGGCTCTCTCCTCCCTGCCGGGTCCGCCCGTTCCCTCCGGGGCCGGCTCCGCGGGGGCCGACACCCGCCGCGGACCCATCTCCGGCACCACGAAGCGGAATGTGCTCCCCTTCCCCAGTTCGCTTTCCACCCGGATCCGCCCCCCGTGCAGCTCCACCAGCTTCCGGGTGAGGGAGAGGCCCAGGCCCGTCCCCTGGTGCAGGCGGGCGAGCGAAGAGTCCACCTGCTGGAAGTCCTCGAAGATCCGCTCCTGGTCCTTCGGCGCGATCCCGATGCCGCTGTCGCTGACGGCCACCTCCAGGTACGGGGCCGGCTCCGGACCCGCAGGCGGCAGCGGCGTGGGGGGGTAGTCGGCCGGGAGGCGGCCCGCCCGACGGACGGTCACCCGGACCTCCCCCCCCTCCGGGGTGAACTTCACCGCATTGGTCAGAAGGTTGTAGAGAATTTGCTTGAACCGGGCCGGGTCCGCGGTGAGGAGACCCAGCCCCTCCTCCACCGCGGTCGTCAGTCCGATGCTCTTCTCGCTCGCCAGGGGCTCAATGGCTGCCTCGATCTCCCCGAGGGCCTCGCGCACGGCGAACGGCTCGCACTGCAGCTCCATCTTCCCGGCCTCTACCTTGGAGAGGTCCAGGATGTCGTTGATGAGTGTGAGAAGATGGCTCCCGCTCGTATGGATGTTGTGCACGAAGCGGGTCTGCTTCGGGTTGAGCTCCCCGTGGAATCGACTCTCAAGGACCTGGGAGAATCCGATGATGGCGTTCAGCGGGGTCCGCAGCTCGTGCGACATATTGGCCAGGAACTCCGACTTGTGACGGGAGGCCTGCTCCACCTCCTCCGCCCGCTTGCGCGCGGTGATATCCCTGAAGGTCACGACCGCGCCTGCCACCTGGCCGCGTTCGATGATGGGGGTACTGACGTAATCCACCGGAAAGCTCACATCGTCCTTTCGCCCGAAGATCTCACCTGTCCCTTGGCGAGCGCTCCCCCCCTCGAGGGGCGCGAGGACCGGGGACAGGTCGTCCGGGAAGAGGGACCCGTCCCCCCTCGTGTGGTGCACGATCTCGCGCATGTGCTTGCCGACGATGTCGCTCGGCTTCATCCCGAGCATCGCGGCGGCAGCGGGGTTGACGAAGGTCACTTTCCCTTGCCGGTCCAGGCCGTAGATGCCCTCACCAGCCGAGTCCAGGATCATTTGGGTCAGGCCGAAGGCCGTCTCATTGAAGCGCCAGGCGATGATGCTCCCGACAGCGGCCCACAGGACGAAGAAGGCGTGGATGCCGGCCCAGGTCCATGGCGCGTCGAAGGCCGCAGTGTGGTTGTACACGTCCCCTGGCCACAGCACGCCCACGATGCCGTGATGAAGGGCGACATAGACGATGGACAGGAGGTAGGGGACCCAATCCTGAAGGAGGGCCAGGAAGGCGAGCATGACGAAGAAGTGGAAGTGGAACTCGATGTAGCCGCCCGAGAGGTGGACGAGGATCGCGGACGCACTCATCAGGCCGAAGCCGACGGCCGTCGCCTGGAACGCGCGGCCGGCTCCCCTCCAGCCCCCCCAGGCCGCAAAGAAAGCCACGATCAGCCCCTCCAGGACTGGGTGGAGCACCGTCCCTTCACGGAAGACTGCCCCAAGGCTGAGGTCCCAGCTGTAGCCCAGCAGGGGCCCCGCAAGGGCGATGAGGACCGCGTGGAACCAGGTCAGCCCCAACAGGAAGCGGTGCCTCTTCCTCCACACATCTTCCGGTAGAGACCCCCCTGACGGCACGTAGGACCACAGGCGCCCTGCGATTCCGGAGAGGAAAATCGGCCTCCTTGCGCCATTCGCCATTTGGGAGTTCCCTTGGCTCCGACCCTACCCTTGGCAGGCCGGGCCGGGGGTCCTCAAGGCGCTGTACAGACCGGTGGCGCATCCTCTTGAAGCAGGCGGGCCACCTGGTTGGTAAGCTCCTTGATGTCGATTGGCTTCTGAATGTAGCCGCTGCAGCCAGCCCCCAGGATCCGGTCCCTGTCCCCCTTCATGGCGTGGGCGGTGAGGGCCAAGACCGGGATGTCCCGGGTCGCCGGTTCTTGCTTGAGCCGCTTGGTGAGGGTAAGCCCATCGAGACCCGGGAGCTGGATATCCATCACGATGAGGTCCGGCTTGCCCGTCCCCAGCCGCTCCAGGGCCTCGGTGCCGGTCCTGGCCTGCCAGGCCTCGTAGCCGTGCGACTCGAGGACCACGCAGACCAGCTCCATGTTCAGGGGGTTGTCCTCGACGATAAGGATGCGTTTGCGGGGCATGTTCCCTGCGGCTCCGGGGCGCTGTGGAGCTGCTTTTCCGCGCCCCCGATTGCGGGCCGATTCCCCGGGTGCAGGAGCAAACAACGTGCCAGCGGCGGAGTAACAGCCCCGGCGAGCGCCCTTGCCGGTCAAGCGTCAGGGGCCCCGCAGCCCGTTGCTTTTTGGCGGCCGGGCTGGTAACGTAAGCCACGGTCAACACGCATTTCGGCGGGTCCCGGGGGGGCGGGATGGGAATCGAGGAGAAACTGGAGGAGCTCCGGCGACAGCGCGAGGCGGCGCTCGCGGGGGGTGGCCGGGAGCGGGTGGAGCGCCAGCACCGGGCCGGGAAGCTCACGGCGCGGGAGCGGCTGGAGCTCCTCCTGGACAAGGGGAGTTTCATCGAGACCGACATGCTCGTCACCCACCGGTGCCGCGATTTTGGGATGGATGGACAGCACATCCCGGGCGACGGCGTGGTGACCGGCAGCGGCCAGATTGACGGCCGGCTGGTCCACGTCTTCGCCCAGGACTTCACGGTCTTCGGCGGCTCCCTCTCCGAGGCCTACGCACAGAAGATCTGCAAGATCATGGATCAGGCGGTGAAGGTGGGCGCCCCCATCATCGGCCTGAACGACAGCGGCGGTGCCCGGATCCAGGAGGGGGTGGTCTCGCTCGCCGGCTACGCCGACATCTTCCTCCGCAATACACTGGCCTCCGGGGTCGTCCCGCAGATCTCCGCCATCATGGGCCCCTGCGCCGGTGGGGCGGTCTACTCCCCGGCCCTGATGGACTTCGTCGTGATGGTGCGGGATACCTCCTACATGTTCATCACGGGTCCCGACGTCATCAAGACCGTCACGCACGAGGAGGTGACCTTCGAGCAGCTCGGCGGGGCCATGACCCACAACGCCACCTCGGGGGTGGCCCACTTCGCCGCGGCCTCGGAGGAGGAATGCCTCCAGACCATCCGTGACCTCCTCTCCTACCTCCCGAGCAATAACCTGGAGGATCCCCCCGTCCGCCCGACGACCGATGACCCCCAGCGGATGGAGCAGGCCCTCAACGCCGTCGTCCCCGACAACCCGAACAAGCCCTACGACATCAAGGAGATCATCCGGCTGGTCGTGGACGAGGGGACCTTTCTGGAGGTCCACCAGCACTACGCGCAGAACATTGTGGTGGGCTTCGCGCGCCTGGACGGCCGGCCCGTTGGGTTCGTGGCGAACCAACCGGCGATCTTGGCCGGAGTCCTGGATATTCACTCCTCCATCAAGGCTGCCCGCTTCATCCGCTTCTGCGACGCGTTTAACATTCCGATCATCACCCTGGAGGACGTGCCCGGCTACCTCCCGGGGACGGCTCAGGAGTTCGGCGGGATCATCAAGCACGGGGCAAAACTCCTCTACGCCTACGCCGAGGCCACCGTCCCCAAGATCACCGTCATCACCCGGAAGGCCTACGGGGGGGCCT
>CAZRDA010000130.1:0-5376 GCA_964598715.1 uncultured bacterium
GGTCCTCCCGCTTGGCCAGGGTGATCATCCGCTCGGCGATCTTCCGCAGCTCCTTGGCCTTGGCCTGCGTGGTGACGATGCGCTCGTGCAGGAGCAGCGACGTGGTCAGGTTCCGGAGGAGCGCTTCCCGGTGCTCTGTCGTCCGGCCCAGCTTGCGCCGTGCCTTCCGGTGCCGCATGATCCCTACTCCGTCTGCTGCCGGGCGCCGATCCCCGGTGGGAACTCGGCCGGGTTCATGCCGAACCGAAGCCCCATCCCCTCGAGGATCTCCTTGATCTCATTCAACGACTTGCGCCCGAAGTTCTTCGTCCTCAGCATCTCCGCCTCGGACCTCACGACCAGCTCATGGATGGAACCGATGTTGGAGTTCTTCAGGCAATTGGCGGAGCGCACGGAGAGCTCCAGCTCGTCCACGCTGCGGTTCAAATTCTCCACCAGCCGCTCCCGCTCCCCATCCACCAGCGGCTCCTCGACCTCCGGCTCCTCCTCGAAGTTGATGAAGATCGTGAGGTGGTCCTTCAGGATCTTGGCCGCGTACGCCACGGCATCCTGCGGGAGCACCGACCCATCGGTCCAGACCTCCAGGATGAGCCGGTTGTAGTCGGTGTCCTGGCCGACGCGGGTGTCCTCCACCTGGAAGTTCACCCGCCGGATGGGGGAGAAGACGGAATCCACGGCGATCACGTCCACCGTCTGCCCCTCCCGTTTGTTTCGCTCCGCCGGGACGTACCCCCGTCCCCGCTGGACCTCCAGCTCCATGTCCAGCTTGCCATCCTTGTCGAGCGCGGCGATGTAGGATTCCGGATTCAGGATCTCCACGTCGGCGTCGGTGGCGATCTGATTGGCCCGCACCTCCCCCGGCCCCGTCGCCTTCAGGGTGAGGGTCTTGGGGTGGTCCACCAGCAGCTTCAGGCGGAGCCCCTTGAGGTTCAAGACGACGTCGGTCACGTCCTCCTTGACCCCCGCGATGGAGGAGAACTCGTGGAAGACGCCGGGGATGCGGAGATGGGTCACGGCGGCTCCCTCGATCGAGGAGAGGAGGACCCGCCTCAGCGAATTCCCCAACGTCAGCCCGAACCCCCGCTCCAGCGGCTCCGCGATAAACTTCCCGTAGGTGCTGGTGAGAGTCTCCAACTCGCACTCCAGCCGCTTGGGCCTCTGGAACCCCTTAAACTTCTGCAGCATCCAAGCCTCCTCAGGCCCCTGCCCCCGCCCGGCCGGCCCACCCCGCTCCCGAGCGGGGGGCCAGCCCGGCGCCTACTTGGAGTAGAGGGCGACGATGAGATGCTCTTCCACCGGGAGCCCGGCGTCCTCGCGCGTCGGCTCTCTCCGGACCGTCCCCTTCAGCCCTGCCGGGTCCACCTCCAGCCACGCCGGGGTCGGCCGCTTCTTGGCCCCCTCCAGGGCCTGGCGGATCGCCGCGAGGTCCCGGCTGCCCGGCCTCACCCCCACCACGTCCCCCACCGTGACCAGGGCGGACGGGATGTCCAGCTTCCGCCCATTCACCTCGATGTGGCCATGGCGGACGAGCAGGCGCGCAGCTGCGCGGGAGGGGGCGAACCCGAGCCGGTGGACGACGTTGTCCAGGCGCTCCTCCAGGAGGCGGATCAGGTTCTCACCCGTGACGCCCCGCTGCTGCGTGGCCATCCGGAAGTAGCGGCGGAACTGGCCCTCCAGCACCCCGTAGATGCGTTTCATCTTCTGCTTCTCCCGGAGCTGGATGCCGTAGTCCGTGCGCTTCTTCGCCCGCCGCTGCCCGTGCTCCCCGGGGGGGTACCCCCGCTTGTCAATGGCGCACTTGGTGGTATGGCAGCGGTCCCCCTTCAGGAAGAGCTTGATCCCCTCCCGGCGGCAGAGCTTGCACACCGCGTCCGTGTAGCGTCCCACTGATCCGTCTCCTTCGCTGCGGCGCCCCTCTCCGGCGCCGCCGAGCTGTCCGCTAGACCCGACGGCGCTTCGGGGCCCGGCAGCCGTTGTGGGGAATCGGGGTGACGTCCTTGATGGCCGTGACCTCGAGCCCGGCCGCCTGGAGCGAGCGGATCGCCGCCTCCCGGCCGGCCCCCGGCCCCCGGACGTACACCTTGACCTGCTGCATCCCGTGGGACAGGGCCTTCTGGGCCGCGTTGTCCGCCGCCGTCTGGGCGGCGAAGGGGGTGCTCTTCCGCGAGCCCTTGAACCCCACGCTCCCCGCGCTGGCCCAGCTGACCACGTTCCCCGCCGGGTCCGTGATGGTCACGATCGTGTTATTGAAGGTCGCCTGGATGCACGCGATCCCGCTCGCGATGTTCTTGGCGTCCTTCCGGATGGGCCGAGAGCCCGCCCGCCGCCGTCCTCCCGTCATGCCTCGCCCCCCTCACCGGGCCGCGCCGGCTCCCCCCGACTACTTGGCTGGGGGTGCCGTCTTGGCCCGCTTCACCCCGACGCTCCGCCGGGGTCCCTTCCTGGTCCGGGCGTTCGTGCTGGTCCGCTGTCCCCGAACCGGCAGGCCCCGCCGGTGGCGGAGCCCTCGGTAGCACCCGATGTCCATGAGGCGCTTGATGTTCATGGAGACCTCCCGCCGGAGGTCCCCCTCCACCCCGTAGTGCCCCTCGATGACCCGCCGGACCCGGGCCACCTCGTCTTCCGTCAGGTCCTTGACCCGCGTGTCCGGGCTGACCTGGGAGTCCCGGACGATCTTCCGGGAGGAGGAGCGGCCGATCCCGTAGATGTAGGCGAGCGCCACCTCCAGCCGCTTCTCCCGCGGCAGATCCACCCCCGCAATGCGCGCCACTCCCCCCCCTCCTTACCCCTGCCGTTGCTTGTGGCGGGGGTTCTCGCAAACGATCCGGACCACGCCCTTCCGGCGGATCACCTTGCACTTCTCGCAGATCGGCTTGACCGACGGCCGGACCTTCACGCCGCTTCCCCCCTATTTGTACCGGTAGATGATCCGGCCCCGGGTCAGGTCGTAGGGGGAGAGCTCCACGATGACCTTGTCCCCCGGCAGGATCCGGATGAAGTGCATCCGCATCTTGCCGGAGATGTGGGCCAGGACCTTGTGCCCGGTCTCCAGCTCGACCCGGAACATGGCGTTGGGGAGGGGCTCGACGACCGTCCCCTCCACCTCGATCGCCTCTTCCTTCGCCATGCCCCGCCGCTCCTCCATCAGACCTGGGTGAGGATCTCCACCCCTGCTTCGGTCAGGGCAATGGTGTGCTCAAAATGGGCCGAGAGGAGCCGGTCCTTCGTCACCGCCGTCCAGTTGTCCGGGAGGATCTCCACGTCGGGCCCGCCCGCGTTCACCATCGGCTCGATCGCCAGGACCATCCCTTGCTTCAGCCTCGGCCCGCGCCCCGGCGGCCCGTAGTTGGGGATCTGCGGGTCCTCGTGCAGGGCCTTCCCGATCCCGTGCCCCACGAAGATGCGGACCACCGAGAACCCGTGGACCTCCACGTGAGTCTGCACGGCGTGGGAGATGTCCGAGAGGTGTCCGCCGAGCCGGACCGTGCCGATCCCCCGCATCAGCGCCTCCTCGGTCACCCGGAGGAGCCGGCTCGCCTCCTCGGTCACCTCGCCCACCGGGACCGTCAGGGCGGAGTCGCCGTAGTACCCCTCCACGATACTTCCCAGATCCAGGCTCACGATGTCCCCGTCCTTCAGGCACCGCTCCGAGGGGAGGCCGTGGACGACCTCCTCGTTCACCGAGACGCAGAGGCTGAACGGGTAGTTCCGGTATCCCTTGAACGCCGGCTTCGCCCCCCGCCGGCGGAGGTACTCCTCCGCAAACGTGTCGAGGTCCAGCGTCCGCACACCCGGCTTGACCTGCGCGGCCACGGCCTTCAGCGCCTCAGCCACCAGCCGATTGGCCTTCCGGAGAAGCGCGATCTCCCAGGGCGCCTTGCGCTCGATGTGCCCCTTAATGGCGGCCCCGCCCTTCCGCGCCGAGGAGGCGGCAGATGCGGGTGAAGATGTCATCAATCTCCCCCCGGCCGTCCACCTCCCTGAGGAGCCCGCCTCCCCGGTAGTAGTCCACCAGCGGGGCGGTCTGGTCCCGGTAGACCGCGAGCCGCTTCCGGATCGTCTCCTCCCGGTCGTCCTCCCGCTGAACCAGCGCCCCCCCGCACCGGTCGCACACGCCCGCCCGGCGGGGTGGGGCATTCTCCACGTGGTAGGCGGCGCCGCAGGCGCCGCACGTCCTCCGGCCGCTCAGGCGCCGGACCACCTCGTCGGGGTCCACCGTCAGACTCAGGACCGCGTCAAGCGGCGTCCCCAGATCCTCCAGGGTCTTTCCCAGGGCCTCCGCCTGGGCGGCCGTCCGGGGGAACCCATCCAGGATGTACCCCCGGCGACAGTCGGGAGCAGCCAGGCGCTCCCGGATGATGCCGATGACCACCCCATCCGGGACCAGGGCCCCCTGGTCCATGGTGGCCTTGGCCTCACGCCCGAGGGCCGTCCCCGCGGCCACCGCCGCCCGGAGCATGTCCCCCGTGGATACCTGGGGGATCCCAAGTTTCTCCGTCAGGCGCTGGGCCTGCGTCCCCTTCCCCGCTCCCGGCGGGCCGAGCAGGATCAGCCGCACCGCCCGCCCCCCCGGCCCTCCCCTACCATGTCCGCCCCTTCAGCCGGGTCTTCTTGAGGAACCCCTCGTAGTGGCGCATGAGCAGGTGGGCCTCGACCTGCTGGACCGTGTCCAGGGCCACGCCCACCACGATCAGGAGCGACGTCCCGCCGAAGAAGAAGGGGACGTTGGTCAACAGGATCAGGGTCTCGGGCAGGATGGAGATGGCGGCCAGGTAGATGGCCCCCACCAGGGTGATCCGGTCCAGGACGTTTTCGAGGTAGTCGGCCGTCTTGGGGCCGGGGCGGATGCCGGGGATGAAGCCGCCGTACTTCTTCATGTTGTCGGCCACGTCGTCCGGCTTAAAGATAATCGCGGTGTAGAAGTAGGTGAAAAAAATGATGCTGACCGAGTAGAGCACGAAATAGAGCCAGGTCCCGAAGGCCAGGGCCGCGGTGATCGCCTGCACCCAGTCGACCTTCACGAACTGGGCGATGGTGGCCGGGAAGACCAAAATGGAGGCGGCGAAGATGACCGGGATGACCCCCGCCGTGTTGACCCGGAGCGGGATGTGGGTGCTCTGCCCGCCGTACACCCGGCGCCCAACCATCCGCTTGGCGTACTGGACCGGCACCCGGCGTGCGCCCAGGGTCATGAGGATCACCCCCGCCACCACGGCCACCATCAGCACCGCGATAAGCAGGAAGACGTAGATGGCCATCTCCCCCGTCCGCAGGAGCTGGAAGGAGCCCGTGATGGCCTCGGGGAGCCGCACGATGATGCTGGCGAAAATGAGGAGGGAGATCCCGTTGCCGATCCCCCGCTCCGAGATCTGCTCC
>CAZRDA010000131.1:0-5374 GCA_964598715.1 uncultured bacterium
GGGTGACGGAGCCCGGCCGCGAGTGGGGCACGCCGGCGACAGGACCCGCGGCAGCGCGGTCTGGCAGGATTGGGCCGCATTACTTGGACCGGCACTAGGGGAGTCTGTGGCGACGCTCTCGATCCGTGACCTGGCCCTCCGGGGCAAGCGCGTCCTGCTCCGCGTGGATTTCAACGTCCCGCTCCAGGACGGACGGGTCACGGATGACACGCGTATCCTGGCCGCTCTTCCCACGATCCGGTACGCCCTGGGTGAGGGCGCCCGCCTCCTCTGCCTCTCCCACCTCGGCCGGCCCAAGGGAAAGCGGGACCCTGCCCTGAGTCTCGCCCCGGTCGCTGCCCGCCTGGAAACGCTGCTCGGGCGTCCGGTGCCGATCGCCCCGGACTGTATCGGGGAGGAGGTGGCAGCCGCCGCGGCCGGCATGCGTCCCGGCGACATCCTGATGCTGGAGAACTGCCGCTTCCATCCGGGGGACGAGGGCAACGACGATGCCTTCAGCCGGGCGCTGGCCGCCCTCTGCGACCTCTATGTGAACGACGCCTTCGGGGCGGCCCACCGGGCCCACGCCTCCACGGTGGGGGTCACCCGCTTCGTGCCGGTGGTGGCGGCCGGCTTCCTCCTGGAGCAGGAGATCAAGCACCTGGGGGAACTCCTCGAGGCCCCGAAGCCCCCCTTCGTGGCGATCCTGGGGGGGGCGAAGGTCTCGGACAAGATCGGAGTGATCCAGAGTCTCCTCAAGAGGGTGGACGCGCTCCTCGTCGGGGGGGCCATGGCCTACACCTTCCTGGCGGCCCAGGGGGTCCCCGTGGGGGCCTCCCGCGTGGAGCAGGACCGGCTTGGGGTGGCGAGGGACCTCCTGGCCCGGGCCAAGGAGCGCGACCTCCGTTTCCTGCTCCCCGGCGACCACGTCGTCGCGGAGCGGGTGGAGGCGAGCGTCCCGACGCGGGTGGTGCCGCTTCACGGGATCCCCGCCGGCTGGATGGGCCTGGACATCGGCCCCGCGACCGTCGCGCGGTTCACGGGGGAGATCCGCCAGGCCGGGACGATTTTCTGGAACGGCCCGCTCGGCGTCTTCGAACTGAAGCCGTTCCGGGCCGGGACGATGGCGGTGGCGGCTGCCGTGGCCGCCTCTGGGGCGACCTCCGTCATCGGCGGCGGCGACACGGTCGCCGCGGTGAGGGAGGCCGGCGTGGCCGACCGGATCACCCACATCTCCACGGGGGGCGGGGCCTCCCTGGAGTTCCTCGAGGGGAAGGTGCTCCCGGGGGTCGCGGCCCTCACGGAGAAGCGGTGATGGCGCGGATCCCCCTCATTGCCGGCAACTGGAAGATGTACAGGACGGCCGCGGAGGGGGCCGCGCTGGCCCGGGAACTGTGCCGGCGGCTCGGCAGCAGGGGCGGCGTGGAGGTGGCGGTCTGTCCCCCCTTCCCCGCGCTGGCCGCGGTGGGGGCGGCACTCGCGGGGACCGCCATCGCGCTCGGCGCGCAGGATCTGCACTGGGAGAAGGAGGGGGCCTTCACCGGCGCCGTTTCCGCCGGGATGCTGCTGGATGTGGGGTGTCGCTTCGTCATCGTGGGGCACTCGGAGCGCCGCCAGCACTTCGGCGAAAGCGACGCCACGGTGCAGCGAAAGGTTCGCGCCGCGTTGGGAGCGGGGCTCACCCCCATCGTCTGCGCCGGGGAGACCTTGAGCGAGCGGGACGCCGGCCAGACCCTGGCCGTCGTCTCGCGCCAGGTCCGGGCGGCCCTGGAGGGCTTGAGGGGCGGCGATCTTCCGCGGCTCGTCCTCGCCTATGAGCCGGTCTGGGCCATCGGAACCGGCCGGACCGCCACCCCGGCGCAGGCCCAGGAGGTGCACGCCGCCCTCCGCCGCCTGCTGGGCGAGCACGGGGGCGGTTCCGCTACCCGGATCCTGTATGGAGGGAGCGTCAAGCCGGAGAACGCCGCGGCCCTTCTTGGCGAGCCCGACATTGACGGTGGCCTGGTGGGAGGGGCATCGCTGGTGGCCGAGCAGTTCGCTCGAATCGTGGAGGCCGTTCCTGCCGCCTGAGTGGGGCGCGCGCCCCGCCGCGGGCGAGCGGGGCACCAGCTCGAGGGGAGGGGTGCACTCATGTACGTCCCGCTGCTCATCCTGCACATCCTCGTGGCCGCGGCCCTGATCGGGGTCGTCCTCCTCCAGTCGGGGAAGGGCGCGGACATCGGGGCGGCCTTCGGCGGCGGCTCCAGCCAGACCGTCTTCGGCGGCCGCGGGGCCACGACCCTCCTCCAGAAAATCACCACGGTGGCCGCCATCCTCTTCATGCTCACCTCCATCGGCCTGACCCTCTATCGGGGGGACCAGCGCGGCTCGTCCGTGATCCGGGAGGAGCCCGCCGCGCCGACCGGGGCTCCCGCGCCCGAGGCCCCCCCGGCTTCGGCCCCAGCTCCCGCCGCCCCGGGGGCGGCCGCTCCGGCCAAGTGAGCCCTGCCAGGTGATGGCTCCCGCCCGTCACGCCCCCCGCTGGCTCCTGGCCGCCCTCGTCCTCCTCGCCCTGGCCGGGTGCGGCGGCGGGGAAACGCCCTCCGCCGAGGCTCCCCCGACGCCGAACGGTTCGCCGGCCCACGGGGACACGATCGTGGAAGCCTCGATCGGGGACATCAGCGGCCTCATCCCCAACATCACGAGCGACGGGGCCTCCCACAGCGTGGGGAGCCTGATCTACGACGGGCTCATCCGGGCCGACCGGGACCTGAGCCTCACCGGCGAACTGGCCGAGTCCTGGGAGATCTCGAAGGACGAGCGAACGATCACCTTCCACCTCAAGCGGGGGGTGCGCTGGCACGACGGGGCTCCCTTCACGGCGCGCGATGTGGAGTTCACGTACCGGTACATGCGGGACCCGAAGACCCCGACCGCCTACGCCGAGGACTTCCTCCAGGTCGCCTCGACCGAGGTCGTGGACCCCTCCACCTTCCGGGTGCGCTACGAGAAGCCCTACGCCCCCGCCCTCCTCTCCTGGGCGCTCTGGGTCCTCCCGGCCCACCTCCTGGAGGAGCCGTGGCGGAAGGGGGTGGACCTCCGGACGACCCACCAGAACCGCCATCCGGTCGGGACCGGACCCTTCCGCTTCCAGGAGTGGAAGACCCAGGAGAAGGTCGTGCTGCTCGCGAACCCGGAGTACCACCGGGGCCGCCCCCACTTGGATCGCGTCCTGCTCCGGATCATCCCCGACTCCGCGACCATCTTTCTCGAACTCAAGGCCCGCAACGTGGACATGGCGGGTCTCACCCCCCTGCAATTCACCCGGCAGACCGACTATCCGGCCTTCGCGAAGTCCTTCGAGAGGTACCGGTACCTTTCCAACTCCTACGCCTACCTGGGCTTCAACCTGAAGGACCCCCGGTTCGCCGACCGAACCGTCCGGCACGCCATCGCGCACGCCATTGACAAGCGGGAGATCATCGAGGGGGTCCTCCTGGGCCTCGGCCAGGAGGCGGTCGGGCCGTACAAGCCAGGGACCTGGTGGTACACCCGGGAGGTCCGGACCTTCCCCTATGACCCGGACCGCGCCAAGGCGCTCCTCCAGGAGGCCGGGTGGCGGGATCGGGACGGGGATGGGGTCCTCGAGAGAGACGGGAAGCCCTTCCGGTTCACGCTCCGGACGAACCAGGGCAACAGCGTCCGAATCCAGACGGCGGAGATCATCCAGCGGCGCCTCAAGGCCGTCGGGATTGACGTCAACATCCACGTGGTGGAGTGGGCCGCATTCATCAATACCTTCATCCGCAAGAAGGACTTTGAGGCGATCATCCTGGGCTGGGGGCTTGGCCTCGACCCGGATCAATACGAGATCTGGCACTCGGGCAAGACCGGCCCGGACCAGTTGAACCACGTCTCGTACGGCAACCCGGAGGTGGACCGTCTCCTCGAGAGCGGTCGGCGGACCTTCAATCAGGAGCGGCGAAAGGCGATCTACGCGGAGTTGCAACGGGTCCTGGCCGAGGACCAGCCCATCGTGTTCCTGTACGTCCCGGACGCCCTGATGGCCGTCTCCTCCCGGATCCGGGGGATCGAGCCGGCCCCGGCCGGACTCTCCTGGAACTTCATCCACTGGTACGTCCCGAGGGAGTTGCAGCGCTACACCCGCTGAGGCCATGCTCGCCTACATCACCCGGCTCACCGTCGTCTCTGCCCTCCAGATGCTCGCGATCACCGTGCTCGCCTTCGTGGTAATCCACCTCGCGCCCGGCGAGCCGATCGCCCTGCAGCAGGAACTCCAGGTGACCCAGAGTCCGCAGCAGAAGCAAACCCTGCGCGAGCTCTACGGCCTGGACAAGCCGCTCCACGTCCAGTACTGGACCTGGCTGAACCGGCTCGTCCGGGTGGATCTCGGCCGATCCTTCAGCCCGGACGGCCGCCCGGTCTGGGAGAAGATCCGGGAGCGGATCCCGGTCACCCTTTCGCTCAACCTGGCCGAGGTCTGTCTCATCTACCTGACCGCGGTCCCCCTTGGGGTCTTCGCGGCGGTCCGGCGTCACAGCTTCTTCGACCGCCTGACCACCGTCTTCGTCTTCATCGGCTTTGCCACGCCGGACTTCTGGCTTGCCCTCTTATTGATGATCCTGTTCGGTGTCCAGCTCGGCTGGCTCCCCATCTCCGGGCTGCGCTCCCTGAACTGGGAGTACCTGGCGCCGGCGGCGCAGGCCTGGGACCTCGCCGCCCACCTGGTCCTCCCCATCTTCATCGGGGCCTTCGGCGGGCTGGCCGGGCTTTCCCGCTTCATGCGGGGGAGCATGCTGGAGGTGATCCGTCAGGATTACATCCGAACGGCCCAGGCGAAGGGGCTCTCGGAGCGGGTCGTGCTCTACAAGCACGCCCTCCGGAACGCCGTCCTCCCCATCGTGACGATCCTGGGCCTCTCGCTGCCTGGGCTGATCGGCGGGAGCGTCATCGTGGAGAGCGTCTTCGCCATCCCGGGGATGGGGCAGCTCGCCGTCCAGAGCGTGTTCGCCCGCGACTACCCGGTGGTCATGGGCCTGTTGACGATCGGGGCGGGGCTGACGCTCCTCGGGAACCGCCTGGCCGACGTCTGCTACGGCGTCGTGGATCCCCGGATCCGCGTCGCGGGCCGGAGCGAGTGAGCATGACGGAGCCGTTCTCTTCCGTTGGCCTTGGCGCCGTCTGGCGCCAACTCAAGAAGAACCCGCTGGCCCTGGCCGGCGGGGCCGTTGTCCTTCTCCTGGCCGCCGTGGCGGTCGCGGCTCCCCTCCTCGCCCCCTACGACCCCGCCGCCTACGACGTGAAGCGGATCCTCGTGCCCCCCAGCCGCGCGCACTTCCTCGGGACGGACCAGATCGGCCGGGACGTCCTCTCGCGGATGCTCTACGGGGCGCGG
>CAZRDA010000132.1:0-5331 GCA_964598715.1 uncultured bacterium
GAGTCCGCTTAACATCAGCCCTGTCCTCATGGAGGTTTAGCTATCAGACAGCAGACACAGCTTGAAGTTTGCCGCTCCTCCGGCGTGATCATCGGGGCGGCCGCCCTCTTCCTCTGTTTTTGGGCTGGGGACACCTTTGCGGCTTCCGTGGAGGTGCTGTACGGGGACCGCTCGAGGGCGATCCCGACCGAGGCGATCCGAGGCAGGGAGTACGTGCCGCTGGAGCAGGTCGCGGCCGTCGTGGAAGGGAGCGTTCAGCGGGCAAACGGACGATACCTCTTGCGCCTCCCGAGGGGCGTCCTGGGCCTCACGGAAAACCTCCCCCGCCTCCAGGTGGGAAGCCGGGAGGTGGCCCTGGGCGCCCCACCGGTCCTCCAGGGGGGCCAGGTCTGGGTCCCTCTGGAAGTCTTGACCATCGCCATGGCCGAGCGGTACGGGGAGGAGCGGGTCTTCTGGGACGAGGTCCGGCGCATCGTCTGGGTCGGGAGCACCGAGCACACGCTCCGCCTGGTCCGCTACCGGACCCATCCCGAGTACACGCGGATCGTCTGGGAGACCACCCGTCCGCTGGAGTTCGCCCTTCGGGAGGACGAGACCCGGACCCTCACCCTCGAACTCAGGGGGGGGATCCTCCCGCCCGCCCTCCTGCGCCCCCTGCCCGTGGGCGATGGGCTGGTCCGGAGCGTGGAAGCGAGCCAGGTCCCGGGGGCGGCCCGCTTCGTGATCCAGACCCAGCAGACCCGCGGCTTCACCCGGGCCTTCGCCCTCAAGAACCCGGACCGGATCGTCCTCGACCTGTACCGAGGGAAGGCTGTGCCGAGCGGCCCGGCCGCGGAGCCGCCCCCCACCGCTGTCACCCCCTCCCCACCGGCGCCCCGCGCCGGCAGCCCCACCGCCGCGACCCCCGCACCCCCTGGGGGCCCACCCGCCGCGACCGTCCGGACCATCGTGATTGACCCTGGCCACGGGGGCCGGGACTCGGGGGCCATCGGCCCCCGGGGCCTCAAGGAGAAGGACGTGGTCCTGGACATCGCGCTCCGGCTCCGCAGGCTGATCCAGGACCGTTTGGGCATGCGGGTCCTGCTCACCCGCTCCGAGGACGTGTTTGTTCCCCTGGAGGAGAGGACGGCGATTGCGAACCGCGCCAAGGCTGACTTCTTCCTGAGCATTCACGTGAACGCCGCCCCCAAGAGCCGGGCCACGGGCTTCGAGACGTACTTCCTGAGCAAGGAGCCCTCCGATAGCGACGCCAGGGCCTCTGCCATCCGGGAGAACTTGCCGCTCAGCGAGCAGGGGTCGGGCGCCGGGGGGCAGGACTCGGTGAAAGCCATCCTGTGGGACATGGCCTACGCCCTCTACACCCGGGAATCGGCCGAACTCGCCGGGATGCTGCTGGAGGAACTGGACAAGCTCCTCAGCGTGAACAACCGGGGGGTCAAATCCGGTCCCTTCTTCGTCCTCATGGGGGCGGCCATGCCCTCGGCCCTGGTGGAGGTGGCGTTCATCACCAATCAGCAGGATGAACGGAAACTCCAGGAGGAGGCCTACAAGCAGAAGGTGGCGGAGGCCCTCCTGGAAGGCATCGCGAAGTTCCGCGTCCGCTATGAGAAGCGCCTGGGCGTTGCGCCGGCCGCCCCGCCAGGCTAGTGCGTCCCATGGATCTCCGCCCCTTTCTGCGCCCCGCCATCCTGGCCGCCGCCGCGCTCACCCTGGTCGGCCTCGGATTGCTCCTCGGGTGGCTGACGGCCCCATCTCGGACGGCCCCTCCGCCGGCACCGCTCCCCCAGCCCGGCCTGCCGTCCGCCACGCCCGGGCAGGCGGGCCGGGCCGTCCGCCTCTTCTTCGCCGATCCCGATACGACCGCCCTCAGGGAGGAATCCCGGCGACTTCCCCAGGGGGCGACCCCCGGGGAGGAGGGCAGGCGCCTCCTGGACGAGCTCATCCGGGGGCCCGGGGGAACGCTCGCGCCGACCATCCCGGAGGGGGCGCGGGTCCGGCAAGTGTACATTGACGGGGAGGGAACGGCCTATGTGGATTTCACCCGGGAGCTCCGGGCGAACCACACGGGCGGGACGGCGGGGGAGCTCTTGACAATCTACTCCATCGTGGATACGCTCGCCTCCAACCTCGAGCAGGTCAAGCGCGTACAGCTCCTCGTGGAAGGGGCCGAGATCGACACCCTCGCCGGGCACATTGACGCCCGCCGCCCCTTCACCCCTCGATTCACCTTCGAATCCGTTCGCTAAGCCCCGGGAGGGATGTGTGCGCCTGGACGGCCGCAAGCCGAACGAGATGCGCCCGGTCAAGATCACCCGGGGCGTCCTGAAGTATGCGGAAGGCTCGACCCTCATCGAGGTCGGGGAGACGCGCGTTCTCTGCAGCGCCTCGGTGGAGGATCGCGTCCCTCCCTTCCTCCGGGAGTCGGGCCAGGGCTGGATCACCGCCGAGTACGGGATGCTCCCCCGGGCCACCCAGACGCGGACGGCGCGGGAGACCACGACGGGACGGCCCAGCGGGCGCACCCAGGAGATCCAGCGCCTGATCGGACGGTCGCTCCGGGCGGTTACCGACCTGACCGGCCTGGGGGAGCGGACGCTCTGGATGGACTGCGATGTCCTCCAGGCGGACGGCGGGACACGGACCGCAGCCATCACAGGCGCCTTCGTGGCCCTGGCCGACGCCTTGCACCACCTGCGGGAGGAGGGTCGGATCACCCGTCCCCTCGTGAAGGACTTCGTCGCCGCCGTGAGCGTGGGGCTGGTGGAGGGGGAGGTCCTCCTGGATCTTTCTTATGCCGAGGACTCCATTGCCCAGGTGGACATGAACGTGGTCCTGACGGGGGCGGGGAAGTTCGTGGAGGTGCAGGGGACGGCCGAGGAGACCCCCTTTGATCGGGCCGCCCTGGACAGGATGCTGGCCCTGGCCGGGGCCGGGATCCGGGAGTTGACCCTACTCCAGCAAAAGTTGGTGGGTGACCGGCTGCCGGGCAGGACGCCGCTTGACATCCGCCAGGCCGGGGCCTAGAATGATTGTTGTCCTTGCGACGAGGAACATGAAGAAAATCGAGGAGTTATCCGCGCTCCTGGGTGATCTTCCCATTCGACTGGAGGCCCTCCCGCTCTCGCCGGGGGCGCCCCAGTTGCCGGAGCCGGGCCCGACCTTTGCAGCGAATGCGGAGGCCAAGGCCGCGGCGGCGGCGGCCCGCACCGGGTGCCTCGCGCTGGGTGAGGATTCCGGGCTCGAGGTGGATGCCCTGGGGGGGGAGCCTGGGGTACAATCCTCCCGGTTCCTCGGGGCCGCCGCCACGGACGCGGATCGGAACGCCGCGATCCTGGCGGCCCTCCGCACCTACCCGTGGCAGGGGCGCAGGGCGCGCTTCCGCTCGGCCGTCGCGGTCGCGGATCCGAGCGGCCGCGTCCTCTGCCGGGGGGAGGGCGTGCTGGAGGGCTTCGTCGCGTACGAGACGAGCGGGACGGCCGGGTTCGGGTACGATCCGATCTTCTTCGTCCCGGACCTGGCGAAGACGCTGGGGGAGGCGGGAGCCGCGGCGAAGAACCGGATCAGCCACCGGGCGCGGGCCCTGGCCGCGATCCGGCCGGCGTTCGCGGCCCTCGCGGCGGCCTCGGCGGTCCGGCCGAGCCCGCGGTAGGTGCCATCTAGCGTCGGGGTGTGGCGCAGCCTGGCAGCGCACCTGCCTTGGGCGCAGGGGGTCAGCGGTTCAAATCCGCTCACCCCGACCAGGGCCTGGGACCGGCGGTGGGAGTTCCCGGGCAGGGACGGAACGCGCGCCTGTAGCTCAGCCCGGACAGAGCAACGGCCTCCGGAGCCGTGTGTCAGAGGTTCAAATCCTCTCAGGCGCACCATCCGGGATGCCGGCCCGGGGGAGGGCTTCGGGCCGGCCAGCATGGTGAGCGTAGCTCAACGGTCAGAGCACTGGACTGTGGCTCCAGGGGTTGAGGGTTCGAATCCCTCCGTTCACCCCACGGCGGTGTTGGCCCAGCGATGAGGGGCCGGGCGCGGAGGAGTGGAGCGGCGAAGAGCGCCAGAGAAAAGGGCTGGGCGCCGGGGATCCCCGGAGGGGCGCGGCGAGCGGCCTGACGTGGCGGACGAGGTGTGAGGGGCTTACGTGGCGGCGCGGGAGCGGGCGTAATCCCCTCGTGCTGTTTTTGGAGGCGGCGATGAGACCGGCAGCGGGGCGCAGGTGGATGAGCCTGACGCTGCAGGACAAACTCAAGATCGGCTTCGGGCTGCTGTTTCTCGTTGCCCTGGCCAACGGCCTCTTTTCCATCACCCAGCTCCGGAGCATCTTCAAGCGGACCGACTATTTGGAAAAAAGTGTGGTCCTGAAGCAGGCGACGGTGCTGCGGCTCCAGGGGGCGGTCAAGACGTATGGGGCCGCCGTGACCGGCATCCGGGCAGGCCAGGAGGAGGCCGCCGCCGAGCAGGTGAAGGCGGCCCAGGCCGATCTGGACACCACACTGCAGGAGTTGCGGGCCCTTACGGGGGGTGCCGAGGAGGGGCGTCTCGGCGCCGAGCTCAGCACGGCGGCCAAGGACCTGCGCGTCCTCGGATCCGAGGTGGTGCGGCTCCGCCTCCAGGAGGGGGAGACCGCCCGGGGCTACCAGACCCGGCTGGCCGCCCTCACCCTGTTCATCGGGGAGAACCTCCAGCACCGCCTCAAGCCGCTCCTGGGGGAGCCTTCCCGCTATGAGCCCAAGTTCCTGGAGCGGCTCCGGGCGCTCTTCTCCGGCCAGCAGATCACCTCCACCGATCTGACCCGCTACCAGTCCGCCGTCGAGATGCAGATTGCCCTGGCCGACATGGGGGCCGCGGTGACGGCCCACGTGGCGCGCCCCGAGCCGACTTTCCAGGCGAAGATTGGAGCGGTGGAGGCGGCCTGGGAGAAGGCCCTGGGCACCTACCGCTCGGTGGAGGGCCCCGAGGAGCAGATCGTCGCCGCGCAGATGCAGGAGCAGTTCCGGGGCTTGCGGGCAGCCCGCGAACGGCTCATGTTCTTGCAGCGGGAAGGGGAGGGGCGGCAGACTGCCTTCCGGGCGGCCCTCGGCGACCTGAGCGGGCTCCTGGAGCAGCGGCTGGATACTATCCCGGGGGAGGTGCTCCAGGACCTGGGGGACGTGAATCGGCGGGTCCAGGGGATCCGGAACCTGGCCTACCCGCTCCTGGGTGTGAGCCTCCTCATCGCCGTGGTGGCCGGGATCGTCATCTACCGCAGCATCAGTCGCCCGATCCAGGACCTTCTGGCGGCCACCCGGACCGTGGCCTCGGGGATCTTCCGCCGGATCCCGGTGGTCGGCGAGGACGAGGTGGGAC
>CAZRDA010000133.1:0-1111 GCA_964598715.1 uncultured bacterium
GCCGTCCTTCTTGGCGCTCCGGAAGCGGGACGCCGAGCACCCCATCGAGCGGGTAGGGAAGCACCTGCGCAGCATGATGCCCTGGCTGAAGGGAGGGCCCAGGTAACGCACGAGCCCGCGGCGGCACTCAACGGCAAGGCGGGGCGGATCCAAACCACGACGGCCATCCTCCTGCTCCTGGTGGCCCTCTCCGTGTACGTGGCCATCCAGGTGGTTCCCCCCTACGTGGACTACTTCTACATCGAGGACGCGGTGGGAGTGGTGGTCCGGCTCGCCGCGCTCCCACCCCACAGCGAGGAAGGCCTGCGGCGGCGAATCCTCGATATCCTCAAGGAGCGTGGCGTGAGCATCCCGGAGCAACAGATCGTCACCTCGTTGGACACCCAGCGAGCCTACGCGCGGCTCCGGTGGTCCGCCCCCGTCCGGGTCTTCTGGTACACCCACGTGATGCAGTTTTCGGTCGCACACTCAGAGCGGGTCCATTGAAGAGCCCGCCCCTCCCGCTCCCGATTCCGCCCTCCAGCTTACCGTTCCTGGCCCTGGCCGGCCCTACGGGCGTCGGGAAGAGCGCCGTCGCGTGCGCCCTCGCCCCGCACCTTGGCGCCGAAATTGTCGTGGCGGACTCCATGCAGGTGTACCGCGGCTTCACGATCGGTACCGGCAAGCCGAGCGCCGCCGAGCGGACCGCCGTGCGACACCACGGGCTGGATCTCGCGGATCCGGCGGCGGGTTTCGACGCCGCGGCCTTCCGAGCTGCGGCGACCGCCGCCTGCGCCGCCATCCGCGGACGGGGACACCTGCCGCTCGTCGTGGCCGGCACGGGCCTGTACCTGCGGGCTCTCCGGCAAGGACTCTCCGATGCCCCTCCCCCACACCCGGCCCTCCGCCGGCGCCTCCAGGCCGAAGCTCGCCGTCTGGGGGTGCCGGCTCTGCACGCGCGCCTGAAATCCGGCGACCCCGAGACCGCCGCGCGCCTGGGGGTGAACGACCGGAGCCGGGTGCTGCGGGCCCTGGAGGTCCTGGAACAAACCGGCCGTCCCCTTTCCTGGTGGCAAGCGGAGCACCGGAGATACCGCCGGGCGCCGGCCGGCCTCGTCATCGGGCTCACCCG
>CAZRDA010000133.1:1211-5270 GCA_964598715.1 uncultured bacterium
CGGAGCACCGGAGATACCGCCGGGCGCCGGCCGGCCTCGTCATCGGGCTCACCCGCGACCGGCGGGATCTGTACCGCCGGATCGAAGCCCGGATCCTTGGCATGGTGGCAGCCGGCCTCGAGGAAGAAGTGCGGGGCCTCCGGGACCGGGGCTACGGCGAGACCCGGCCGATGCGCGGGCTGGGCTACCGCCACTTCCTCCCCGTGGTGGTGGGGGAGCGGACCGCGGCGGAGGCGACCCGCTTGATGCAGCGGGACACCCGCCAGTACGCCAAGCGCCAGGGCACCTGGTTCCGGAAGGAACCGGGGATCGTCTGGCTCTCCTTGGCCCCGGAGGAATCCCCGGCGACGACCACGGAGCGGATCCTCGCCCTCCTGGCGGATCGCGCGGCGGGAGAGGCAGCCCCGTGGAGCGCTTGATCCTCCGGGGTCCGGCCTCGCCCCTCACCGGACGCCTCCGGGTCCCGGGGGACAAGTCCATCACCCACCGGGCCGTCCTGCTGGGCGCCCTCGCCGACGGGACCACGGAGATCCGGGGATACCTCGACGCGGAGGACTGCCAGCGGACCGCAGCGGCCTGCCGAGCCCTCGGGGTGCAGGTGGAGGGGTGGGGGAGTCCCGTCCTCCAGATGCACGGGAAGGGCCTCCGGGGTCTCCGGGAGGCCGAGGGGATCCTGGACGCGGGGAACTCCGGGACTACCCTTCGTCTCCTGAGCGGCGTCCTGGCGGCGCAGCCGTTCTTCTCGATCCTCACGGGGGACGCCTCCCTCTGCCGGCGGCCCATGGGCCGCATCATCCAGCCCTTGCGCCGGATGGGCGCCTCCCTCTGGGGCCGGGCCGGCGACCAGTATCCCCCTCTGGCAAT
Organism: uncultured bacterium; assembly: GCA_964598715.1. GTDB lineage: Bacteria > Methylomirabilota > Methylomirabilia > Methylomirabilales > JACPAU01 > JACPAU01. The sequence continues at coordinate 2,076 of CAZRDA010000133.1, forward strand.
CCGGGGGGGGCCGCCGCTCCGGGGGCTGCGACACGAGAGCCCGGTGGCCAGCGCCCAGGTGAAATCGGCCCTCCTCCTGGCCGGTCTCTACGCGGAGGGGCCGACGACGGTCATGGAGCCCACCCCCTCCCGAGATCACACAGAGCGGATGCTCCGGGGGTTCGGCCAGCAGATTGAGGTCTCCGGAGCGTCCGTCACGGTCTGGCCGGCCCGGAGCCTGACACCCGTTGCCCTGGAGGTCCCCGGCGACTTTTCCTCCGCCGCCTTTTTCCTGGTGGCTGCCTCCCTCGTCCCCGGGTCCCGCCTGACCCTCATGGGGGTGGGGCTCAACCCGAGCCGGACCGGTCTCCTGGAGGTTCTCGCGGCCATGGGGGCGGCCGTCGAACTCGGGGGGAGACGCGAGGTGTGTGGCGAGCCGGTCGGGGATGTGACCGTCACCGCCGCCCCCCTCCGGGGAGTATCGGTGGGGGGCGCCCTGATCCCCCGCCTCATTGACGAGATCCCGATCCTGGCGGTGGCGGCGGCGTGCGCCGAGGGGGAGACGGAGATCCGGGATGCCGGGGAACTCCGGGTGAAGGAGAGCGACCGGCTCGCCGCGCTCGCCGGCGAACTGGGACGCCTGGGGGCCGACGTGCTCGAGCGCCCCGATGGCCTGAGGATCCGGGGCGGCCGTCCCCTCACCGGCGCCACGTGCTCGAGTCGAGGGGACCACCGGATCGCCATGGCGTTGGCCGTGGCCGCGCTCGTCGCGCGGGGAGAGACCCGGCTCGCGGATTGCGCCTGCGTCAGAACCTCGTTCCCCGACTTCGTTCCCCTCCTCCGCCTGGTGGCCCCCGCAGCCGATCCCCAGGTCCTGGGTGGCGACCCCGACATCTGATGGCGGGGGAGAAGGGCCTCACCGTCGCGATTGACGGGCCGGTCGGCGCGGGCAAGAGCACGGCCGCGCGGCTGCTCGCGGCCCGCCTCGGCTACCGGCACATTGACACGGGGGCCATGTACCGGGCGCTCGCCCTGAAGGCGCTCCGGGAGGGGGTGGCCTGGGAGGATGGCGCCCGTCTGCAGGCACTCCTCCAGCAGATGGAGATCGCTTTCGCGCCCGGACCCGCGGGGCAGCGCCTGGTGGTGGGCGGGGAGGACTGGACCGAGGCCGTTCGGCAGCCCGAGGTGGACCGGGGGGCCTCCCTGGTCTCCGTCCACCCGGCTGTCCGGGAGGTGATGGTGGCCCGGCAGCGGGCGCTCGGGACGGGCGGCGGGATCGTCATGGACGGCCGGGACATCGGCACGGTGGTTTTCCCGGCAGCGGACGTGAAGTTCTACCTGGACGCGAGCGCCGAGGAGCGCGTCCGGCGGCGATCGGCTGACGCGCTCACCCAAGGGATGCCCCGCCCCCCCGAGGCGGTCCGGGCGGAGGTCCTGAGCCGGGACCGGCGGGACATGGAGCGAACCGCTGGCCCCCTCAGGGCGGCGCCCGACGCGATCCACCTGGACACCACCGCCATGACGCCCGAAGCGGTGGCGGAGGTCATGCTGGGGGTTGTGCGGCGGCGGCCGCACACACGGTAGCGCCGGCGATTTTTTTCCTTGCCAAGCGCCGGGCGCGCGGATAGGATGAACCGCTTTGGGGGCGCGAGGATAGCGGCGGATGGTCTATACACTCATCCGGGCGCTGGCGCTCTTCGCTCTCCGGGTGCTCTGCCGGCTGCAGGTGGCCGGGCGGGAGCACGTTCCCGAGAGGGGTGCCCTCATCCTCGCCGCGAACCATGTGAGCAACGTGGACCCGGTGGTTGTTGCCTGTGCCGTCCGCCGGAAGCTCCACTTTATGGCGAAGGCGGAGTTGTTCCGGAACCCGGCCTTCGGCTGGTTCCTGCGTCAGGTCCAGGCCTTCCCTCTCAGCCGCGGCCAGGTGAGCCCGTCCACGCTCCGGCGGTCCCTGGCCTTGCTCCAGGAGGGGCACGCCCTGCTCGTTTTCCCCGAGGGGACACGGGGGGACGGGGCGGACCTCCAGCCCGCAAGAGGGGGCGCGGGGATGCTCGCCGTCCGGAGCGGCTGCCCCGTCGTCCCCATGTACCACGAGGGGACGGCGGACGTGCTGCCCCGGGGGGGGCGTTTCCCCCGCCCGGCGGCGGTCCGGGTCTGGATCGGGCCGCCCATCGTGTTCCGCCAGGAGGTGGCGGAGCGCCCGGAGCCGTACGAGGCGCTGAGCCAGCAAATTATGGAGGCCATCGCGGGCCTCCGTGCGCGCGCGAAGCCCCCCCGCGTTGCGGGCGCGCACTCGGAGAGCCCCTCACCCTAAGCCCGGAGGAGGTACCGCCGCAGATGCCCGCGCCACGGTCCATCATGAAGATGCCCGGACCTTCCATCCCCCCCGGCGACCCGGACTACGATCCCCGCTCAGCGGAGCAGATGGCACAGATGCAGGCCATCTACGAGCAGACCTTCAAGGACATCGCGGAGGGGGAGATCGTGAAGGGGCGGGTGCTGGGGGTCACGGGGGATGTCGTCCTCATAGATATCGGGTACAAATCGGAGGGCTCGGTCTCCCTGAAGGAGTTCGCCACCCCCCAGGGGCAGGCAACGGTCCAGGCCGGAGACCTGGTGGATGTGTTCCTGGAGTCCAAGGAAGACAGCGAGGGCCTGATCGTCCTTTCCCGGGAGAAGGCCGAGAAGATCAAGGTCTGGGAGCAGATCAGCCGGGTGTTCGAGTCGGGGGGAGCGGTCAACGGGACCATCGTGGGAAAGACGAAGGGCGGCCTGATGGTGGACATCGGCGTCCGCGCCTTCCTCCCGGGCTCGCAGGTGGACCTCCGCCCGGCGCGGGATCTGGACCGCCTCATCGGCAAGACCTTCCCGATGAAGATCATCAAGCTCAACCAGAAGCGGGGGAACATCGTCCTCTCCCGGCGCGAGCTTCTCGAGGAGGAGCGGCGGACACTCAAGGCCCAGACGCTGGCCGGCCTGGAGGAGGGGAAGGTCTTCCGCGGGAAGATCAAGAACATCACCGAATACGGCGCCTTCGTGGACCTGGGGGGCCTGGATGGGCTGCTGCACATCACGGACATGTCCTGGGGGCGGCTGAACCATCCGACGGAACTCTTCCAGGTCGGGGACGAAATCGAGGTGGTGGTGCTGAAGTTCGACCGCGCCACGGAGCGGATCTCTCTCGGGTACAAGCAGCGGCTGGCGGATCCGTGGGGG
>CAZRDA010000134.1:0-5236 GCA_964598715.1 uncultured bacterium
AATCCAATGATAATGACCAGGCTGGCCATCATGAGGCTGGCGTTGAAGGTGTTCTGCGCGAAATTCAGGAGATACCCCAACCCCCGGCTCGCGGCGATGAACTCCCCGACCACCGCCCCGGTGAAGGCAAAGCCGACCGTCACCCGCAGGCTGCCGAAGACCCAGGAGGCGATCGCGGGGATGTGGACATGCACCAGGAGATCCCGGCGGCTGGCACCCAGGATCAGCACCCCATCCACCAGGCGGTTGTCCACTTCCCGGATGCCCGTGTACACCGCGAAGAAGACCACGACGAAGACCAGCACGAAGGAGAGGGCGATCTTGGAGCCGACCCCGATCCCGAACCACATGATGAAAAGCGGGGCCAGGATGATGCGAGGAATCGCATTGAGTAGCACCATGAACGGCTCGATGAGTTCTCCCAGGAGCCGGTGCTGGGCGAGCCCCCAGCCCAGCGCGGCGCCTGCCGCGAAGCCCAAGGCCAGGCCGGCGAGGGCCTCCTGGATCGTGGTCAGGAGGTGCGGGTAAAGCCCCGCGCTGGCCACCAGGGTCCACAGGGTCCGGCCCACGTCGGAGGGCGCGCTGAAGAAGAAGCGATCCACCCACCCTTGGCGGGCGCTCACCTCCCACAGGGTGAGGGCGCCCGCGCCCAGGAGCAGGCGGAGGGCCGCCAGGAGGCGGGCCGAGGGGGCCCTAGATGTTCCAGGAGGGGATGGCGTCTCGGTCGCCATAGATCCTCGTGACCTCTTCGGCTAGGTCTCGCCACACCATCCGACACAGCGCCGCGAAGCGGGGATGACTTTTGACCTGGAGGACATCCCGGGGCCGCGGCAGCCCCGTGGCGTAGGTCGCCTTGACGCCGCTCCGGGGGCCGGCCCGCATCACGACGATGCTATCCGCCAGGGCCACCGCCTCCTCCAGGTCATGGGTGACAAAGAGGATGGTCTTGGTCCCGCCGCCGCAGAGGGTCAAGAGATCCTGCTGCAGGAGGACCCGCGTTTGCGCGTCGAGGGAGGCGAAGGGCTCGTCCATGAGGAGGAGGTCCGGGTTATAGACCAGCATCTGGGCCAGCGCCGCCCGCTTCCGCATCCCGCCGGAGAGCTGCGCGGGGTAGTGGCGCTCGAACCCCTTCAGCCCGACCCGGCCGATCCAGTCCTGGCAGCGCTCGCGCGCCTCCTCCTCCCGGATCCCGCGGAAGCGGAGACCCAGGGCCACATTGTCGAAGGTCGTCTTCCAGGGTAGCAAGGCATCGTGCTGGAAGAGGAACCCGATCGTGTTCTGGACCCCGCGGACGGGCGCCCCGTTGATGACAATCGTCCCGCCCGACGGTGGAGCCAGGCCCGCCACCAGCCGGAGCAGGGTGGACTTCCCGCACCCGCTGGGGCCCACGATCGCCGTGAATCCCCCGGCCGGGACCTCGAAGGTGGTCTCCTCCAGGACCGGGAAGGGAGCGCCGTCAGTCCCGGGGAAGACTTTGGAGACCTGCTGGAGGGAGACAGCGGTCATCGGCTCCGTTCCACGAACTCGTTCGTGAAGAGCAGGGTGTGGTCCGGCCCGCCCGCCTTCGGCAACAGGCCGGAGGTCCGCTGGGCCTCGAGGACCCGCGCAACGTCCTCCGACTGGATTTTCCCGTCGGCGGGATAGAGATGCCCCTTGAACTGGTCCAGGATCTCACCCAACAGGGCCGGGTCCCCCCCCACCAGGAGGGACTCGGGCATCAGGGCCGCAATCGTGGGACCGGGCTCCGTGGTGATGAACCGGTTGGCCTTCACGATCGCGTTGCTCATCCGCTGGACGAGGGCCGGCTTGTCGGCAATGACCTCGGGGCGGGTGATGAGGCCCATGAACTGGTACTGGCCCCCCAGGATGGACTGCGCCTGGTGGCGGTCCATGAAATTCACCAGGACCCGGGCCCCCTTCCGGGACGCCAGCGTCAGGGCCGGCTCCTGGACCATGGCAGCCTCCACCTGGCCATCCAGGAGCGTCTGGAGGGTGTTGGGGCCGAGCGCGACGAATGAGACCTTCCCGGGATCTATCCCGCTCTTGCGAAGGAGCAACTGCACCAGGAGATGATCGGTCGCCCCGAGGTTCCCCACGCCGACCTTCTTGCCGACCAGGTGCTCCGGGCCCGTGATCCGGGCAGCCTCCCCCGGCGCGACCACCAGGCCGAAGAAGGGGAGGCGGGAGGTCGAGGCCACCATGACAATCCGCTTCCCCCCGGCGGTGCTCTTCACGACCAGGTCCATCGTCGTCCCGATGAAGTCCACGCTTTTGGTTTGCAGGGCCGTGACGGCCGGCGGTCCGCCCTTCATGTAAACGAGCTGGACGTCGAGCCCCTCCTCAGCAAAGAAGCCCTTTGCCCGGGCCACTTCAAAGGGGATGACGCAGAGCAGCTGGCTGCAAAAGGCCAGGTCCAATTTCTGGTGCCCGTGCTGCCCCGCGGTGTGTGGAGGAAGGGCGACGCCAAGGGAAATCTTGTCCTTCTCGGCCGCAGCCGCTGGGGCCCACAGGCCTGCCAGTCCCATGATGAGCACGCACAGCAGCAGGATCGCTGAATTCGCGCCGTAGCGGGTCACGAGCGACCTCCTTTTCCTAATGTCAATCGGAGTAGTCAAGATTTACCCACAACAAAAAAGGCCCCTCTTTGCTTCCGCAGGCCACCTCTGGGTCATCGCTGTTCCGGCCGGACTGGCTCCTTTACCACCACACATGAGCCTGGACCCCCTCCTGGTACTCCCCGACCTCCTTCTGCCAGATACCGAGGCTCATGTACTTCCAGCCTCCATCACAGAAGACGCAGACGATGGTCCCGCGATCCATCTTCATGGCCGCCCGGATCGCGCACAACACGACCGCTCCGGAGGAGACACCGGCAAAGATCGCCTCTTTCTGGGTAAGCTCCTTGGTCATGGCGAAGGCCGTCTTGGAATCCACCATGATCTTCCCGTCCAGGAGACTCTGGTCCAGGATCGGCGGGATGAACCCCTCCTCCAGGCTCCGCAGCCCCTGGACCGTGTCCCCGGGGTGCGGCTCCGCCGCGATGATCTTCACGCGCGGGTTCGCCTTCCGGAGTCGCCGGCCGACCCCCATCAGGGTCCCGCCGGTGCCCAGGCCGGCTACCAGGACATCCACCTCCGGCAGGTCCCGGAGGATCTCCGCGCCGGTGGTCTCATAGTGCGCCCTCGGGTTGGCCTCATTCCCGTACTGGTAGAGCAGGCAGTAGCTCGGATCCGCAGCGGCCAGCACGTGGGCCATCTCGATCGAGCCGTTCGTCCCCCGCTTGGCCTCCGAGAAGATCATCTCGGCCCCGTAGAGGGCCAGCAGTTGCTTCCGCTCCTCGGTGATGTTCTCGGGAATCACCACCCGGACCTTGTACCCCTTCAGCCGCCCGATCATCGCCAGGGCGATCCCGGTGTTGCCGCTGGTCGGCTCGAGAATCGTCTTGTCCGGCGTCAGTGCCCCGGTCCGCTCCGCGTCCTCGATCATGTACTTGGCGATCCGGTCCTTCAGGCTCCCGGTGGGGTTGTGCGCTTCCAGTTTCGCGAAGATCCGGACGGATGGCTTCGGGCTCATCCGGGTGAGCTCCACCAGCGGCGTGTTCCCGATGGCACTGACGATGTCCCGCACTGACGTGCTCCCCCCGCGCCGGGGCCGGTTCCGCGCCCCCGGCCGGCTCTGCTCAGGCCCCTCCGCCCGCCACGGCCGGGAGGATCGAGATGACGTCCCCCTCCTTCAGCGGCGTGTCCAGGGCCTGCATGAAACGGACGTCTTCGTCGTTCACGTAGATGTTCACGAAGCGGTGCAGGCGGCCGCCGTCCTCCAGCAACCGCTCCCGGAAGCCCGGATGCTTCCGGTCCAGGTCATCGAGCAGCTCCCGGACGGTCTGCCCGGACCCCTTCAGGGTCTTGGCGCCGCCTGTGTGCTTCCGCAGGATCTGGGGAATCTGCACGTCAACGGTCGTCATCCTGAGGCTCCTCGCCCGCTCGCGCCCGTGCGGGGGCGCGACGCTGGCGCTCGACGCAACGATTCCGGACGGTCAACCGGAGGTCCGCTTCCCGCTCTCAGCGCTTCTTGACCAGGATGCTCCAGGCTTCCCCCTCGAGTGGGCCCACGCCGAGGACCTCGTTCCCTTCGTTGGCCAGGCTCCGCGGGACGTTCTCGGCCGACTCGGGGTTATCCACGATGACGCGGAGGATCTTACCCGGCTCCAGGTCTTCCAGGGCCAGCTTCGACTTCACAAAGGTGTACGGGCAGACCTCCCCCCGGAGATTCAACTCCTCGTCCACCCGCACGCCCTCGCGGGCCGCGATCTCACTCATCCGGCGCTCCTCAGTACCCGGAGGCGGCCGCCGGCGCCCCCACGGGACGGGTCGCCACCCCGTGGGGATCGCCCCCCACCAGGGGCACCTTCTTGATCACGCTGCGCGAGGCGACGTCAATAACGGAAATGCCCGGCTCCTTGCCCGTGACCAACGAGGGATCGCCCGTCTGCGCCTGCCCGCGCGTTGTGACGAAGGCGCGCGTCCCGTCGGGGGAGAAGGCGATGATGTCGGTCTTGTCGCCGACGTTCGTGATCGTCCCCACGAGCGTGCCGGTTGCCACGTCAAAGATGGAGACGTCCCCGGACTGGCGGTTCGGGACCCACGCCTGCTTCCCGTCGGCCGTGAGGGCTATCCCGTGGGCCTCCTTGCCGTGGACCAGGTCCTTGACCACGACATCCCGCTCGGTGTCCACGATGGAGACCTTGTTCTCTCCGCCGCCGGTGACGAAGAGGCGCCGGCCATCCTGGGTGAGGACTTGCCCCATCGCCCCCTTGCCGGCATTCGGGATCGTCTTGGTGACCTCGAGCGTTGCCGTATTGATGACCGAGAGCGTCGCATCCCCGCCGTTGGAGACGTACGCCTTCTTCCCGTCCCCCGAGAAGGTGACCAGGGCCGGGGCCTTGCCGACCGCGACAGTCTTGACCAGATCGTACTTGAGCGCGTCAAAGACACTGACCGTCCCGTCACCCGGATTGGCCACGTAGGCGCGCTTCCCGTCCGGCGAGAAGGTGACGGCGTGGGCGGTCTTGCCTGCCGGGAGGGTGGCGACCACTTTCCGGCTCGCCACCTCAATCACCGTCACGTTGTTCGAGGCGACGTTGGGCACCCAGGCATGCTTGCCGTCGGCGGTGAAGGTCACGTTGTGCGGCTTCGATCCGGCCGCCACCTCAGCGATGACCTCGAGAGTGCTGCCG
>CAZRDA010000135.1:0-5216 GCA_964598715.1 uncultured bacterium
CGGTAGCGCCGGACCTTCGCCTCCGCGATGCGCTCCCGATGGCGGGTGAGGCGCGGGCACGCGCGGCAGGCGACGATGGTGTCCTGCAACCGCGCGAGGGGAAGCGGGACCGGGCTGGGCATCGGGTCATCCCTTTCAATCGTCCGGGGCGGCCATCAGGTCGTCGCTGATCGCGGATCATGCGCGAGGCGGGCAGAGCCCGCCCGCGGGGAGGGTGCGGTGCGGAGCAATCGGGATCTAGCGCGGGCGACCCTCCAGGCCATCCAGACCGCCCTCGAGGCTGAACTCAGCGAGAATACGGCGCGGGGCGGCGTCAACCGGAGGTTTAACCTGGAGGTGGAAGCCTGCCTCGGGGCTCTCCCCTGGGACCCCAAGGCCCTGGAGGAGGCGTTGGAGGATCTCCCTGACGATCTCCGCGAGGACGCCCGGCGCCGGCATCGCTACGCCGCCGCGCTGGAGGTCAAGCGGGGGGCCGCCCTCGCCGTCATCCCCGAGGTCCTGCAACGGACGACTGCCTACCGGGCCTTTGATGCCGCGCTCGCCTCCCCGCGGCGTCTCGGGGGCGTGCTCGGGACCTCGGGCCTGGCCGTGATTGTCGGGACCGCGCTCGGGTATGGGCTGGAGCGCGGCCTCGGGCTCCCCTACGCCACCTGGGCGGGGATCGCGATAGGCCTCCTGGCGTTCCTGAGGATCATCGGGCAGGGGCTCCAGGCGGGCCGGGGGATGACCGAAGCAGAGGGGGAGTACACCCGGGGGATCGAGGCCGTGGAGGCGGCCCTGACTACACGCTTCGCCGACGTGGACCGCCACCACGGCTTTGCCGAACCGCCCGCAGGCCTCTAGGACTATTCCACGACAACGTTGGTGGTGGTGCGGTGGACGCCGGGAACCGCCTGGATCTTGGAGACAACGGTCGTCCCCAGGGCCTCCAGGTTGGGGGCTTCCACGAAGGCGATCACATCGTAGTTGCCGGTGACGGCGTGCGCCAGTTTCACCCCCGGCACGCGGTCAATATCGCGAGCCGCAGCCTTGGCGCGGCCCATGACGCACTCGATGAAGACGAAGGCGGAGACTGGCATGACCCCCACCCTCGGCTAGAAGGGGACGACGGCCATCACTCCCTGTCCCAGGCAGGTGGGACAGGTGCAGAGCCCCTTGCCGTCGCAGCGAGAGCAGGGACTCCAGGTCTCCCGCATCCCGCTGGCCACGTCGCGGCTTCCCCCGGAGCCCCCGCACTCCGGGCACCCGATCCGCTTCAGACCTTTACACGCCGGACACTCCACCGATCCGCCCATGGCTTCCCTCTCCTCTCCTTGTTTCTTTTTGCTTCCTGTGCTTGCTGTCCGGATCCAGTACGGCGGGCCCCTGAGGGCCGCGAAGGGCCCTTTTTCTACCACGCCGCGAGAGCCTTGTAAAGGGGTGGCCGAATGAGATTGCCGATAGCCCAGCCCTGTCGCGAGTGTGACGGCTGGTGGCGGTGGTTGGACTCGAACCAACGACTCCGCGGATATGAGCCGCGTGCTCTGACCAGCTGAGCTACACCGCCAGGCTGGCGCGGGGCCCTTGCCCCGCCCGAGGCGACTGATTCTGGCGCCCGCCTCCGGCTTTGTCAAGAGCGACGGGCGCACGCGGCGCGGCCTTCAGCGGTACGTGACGCGCAGCAGTTGAGTCCGGGAGCCGACCCGGGGCCCGCCCCGCCGGAATGGCTACTTCCAGAAGTGAGGTTCCGTCACCCCGACGGTGATCGGCTGCCCCTTCTCGTGGATGCGGAAGACCAGGATCTTGACGGGATCCGTCGCGCTGGCGTTCTTGCCCCCGTGAATGTGCTTGGCCGGGACATAAATCGAATCGCCCGCCTTCAGGGCTCTCGACGGATGCCCTTCCATCTCCAAGATCACGGAACCCTCGAGGACATAGGCCGTTTCGTGTCCCGGATGATAGTGGATCCCGGTCGCCCCGCGGGGAGCGAACTCCACCAGTTGCAGGACCGCTTCTTTTCCCTCCATCCCAGCGATATCCGTCCTGAGGAGATCCGTCGCCTTCAGGGGCGCCTGTTGGGCATTCAGGACCTGGTCCCCGATTACCCCGATTACGATTCCCACGGCCAGTGCCAAGGCCAGTCGGAAGAGCCCCCGCGTCATGGGTATCTCCTCTCGCCCCACCTGAGAAAGCGCCTCGACGCGCACTCCGGAAGGGCACACGGATGAACGTCACGAATGGAGAAACACCGCTCCCGACCCGGGGGCCTCCCAGCCCCTCCCGAAGCGTAAACCCGAACAATGGGCGGCGTGCGGGAAGCCTATGCCGGGCCGGGAGCGGTGTCAAGGCTCGCGCGTCTCCTGGCGGCGGCGCGCGCTACGATTTTGGATGGTGACAGGATTCGGAGGGAGGCCAGTGCAGGAGAACGTGCGCATACCGGCTCGGATCCATGTCGGCCTTGGTGCGCTGGAAGTACCCCTTCCAGAAATGCTCGATCTTTCCCGCCAGATCGGCGGACGCCGCGGAAATCCCCGACACATAGATACACACGCCCGAAAGATTGGGGATGAGACCCTTCGCGTCTAATTCCGCTAGGAGGTTTTTGGTCGTGGCTGGACTCCAGTCAATTTTCTCAAAATTATACGGCGGATAGTCTTCGATCATGTCTGACATCAGGACGAGAACCTTGTGTCTTGATTCGTTGCGGAAGAGTTTTTGGGCAATGAGGAGAGAACTGAAGATATCGGTTTGCTGGCTCGAGAAACCTTTCTTGAATATCGCGCGCACCTCCTCCCCGACGCTCTCCCTGAGTCGGACCATCTGAGCGTCAATGTCTTTGGCCTTGCGGTTGTACTCCAGCACGTTGTCCAGCCATCCCTGGAACTCGCGTTTCGGAGGAAAGGACACTTCGAGAAGCGGGCGGAAATCCGTGAGCGTTTTGTCGCTGATGGGGGCGATCCGGATTCGATCCGCCGCTGAGAGAGAAGGGATGATCCGTTTTTGGATATCCTGCTCGAACGACGCCTTGTCCTCATCGCGAATGCTGGCGGAGAAGTCCACAAAAATGACGATGTCGGCCCCGGGTGACGCCGCTGCCTTTGAGGAGGCCTTGCATCCCGTCGTCAGCAGGAGCCCTTCCGCGAGAAGGAGGAGTATCCAGGCGGTTCTCCGGAGTGGCGAGAGAGAATCAGCCACCATGGGGGTGGCCCCCTGCGCCGTCCAGAGAGACCTCCGTCCACCACTCCAACTTGGGGAACTCCGGATTCCTTCGAAAGGAAGGCGGTGGCAGCAGGCGACGAAACCGCGTGTTGGTTTGACGGTACAAGGCGACGCGCTCGGTGCTGAGGGCTCTGATCTGCTCGATCTGACTTTTGGCCTTCTGGATCTCCCCATTCATTCTGGTGCCGATCCGGAAGAGTTTCTTTCGCACTCTGTTTCTCTTCCGATCCAAAGCCATCAAGGACTTGTGGCAGTGGTCCAGTCGTTCGTCCGGATCGTGGGAGAAGAAGGAACTCACCATGGCCCCGCAGAACACGAGGGCGTTGAGCGAGAAAAGCGCAAAGACGAACGCGTCCTGGCTTGTCGGAGCCGAAGCGGCCTGGGCGACCTGGGAAACGATGTAGACGTTCCGGAGCATACTGACGGCATAGAGCGCCCCTCCCGCGGAGGCAGGAATCAGGATGCCGATCAGGATGTTTCCGACCTTTGGCGGAACCGACTGCCGGAGAAAGAGCCCGATGAAGAGGCCCAGCAGGGGGATGGTGACGGCGAGGGTGGCGGTCATCACATAGGTCAGATACTCCGGTTCGCCGAACAACCGGAAGACGATGGTGTTCAGGGGGAATTCGCCGAGCCCCAGGAACAGGATCAGGGCCATATGATACTTGTATCGAAACGGCGCTGCGAGGTCCCGGCCCAGTTGACTTTTCCTCGCCTTATACTGATCCACGAGTGCGTGGAACCGGGATTCGATGTCTCGGAAGCGGTTCTGGCAGACTTGGAAGAGGGGTCGGAGTTTTGCGATCCGGAGCGACGCGTTCTTGTATCTCTGCTGGACCTCCTGTTCTCCCCGGGCGACCAACGCCTGCTCGAACTGCGCGGGTGAATACGATCCCATGTCGGGGATGTTTCTCTCCCCGTCCTTCTGGGCTTCAGCCGCTATCCGCTCATCCGTGAAGGCAGTGGGTGTATTTCTCCACATGGCTCTTTTCTCATTCGAGGGGGAAACTACTTCGCCACTTCGTGTTTCTTGAGAACGGAAGTGAGCTCGTCAACCAGGAACTTCACATTCTCTAACACCGTGTCTTCCGTTGCGGAGAGATCGCCCATGCTCTTCACCATCGCTTGGTAGTCGACTTTCAACTGCGATACGGTGGAGTGAAGCGAATCGAGTCTGCCTCGGAGTTGGTCCCGTTCCTGTTTCAGGGAACCCCAGCGCTTTTGGAGCGATTCCAACTGGTCGCGCATGTCGCTGGAGTGCTCGACAAGCTCCCTGTACTCATTGATGGCATCAACGATACGTTTGACTTCGGTGTCATTCAGCATTGACCAACTCCTTTGCTCAGAAGTGTCCTCCGTGGAAAGCGAGAAGACGGACGGGAAGGGGGCTTGTCGGTCCGCTTGACGACCCGACTGAGGAGCCCTCGTTCCCGTTGTGCTCGCATTTGGTCCCTAACGCCCCGCCCGCCTGCGACGGCACCTGGAGGAGAGTGCCTGGTAGAAGGTTGCAGGCTTTGTGCCAATCTGGCTCCACAAGCTCCTATTGCACCTCAACGGACCGGGTTTTTCCGATGCTCCCGCCACGCTGCCCCTGTCGCTCGGTGGTTGGCAGGGCCGCAATGGCGGTCAGACGAGCAAGAAGTGTTCCGGATGGGGATGGGCGTTCATGCGGCTCCGGGACCGAGCAGGGGACCAGCTGCTGATGAGTATCAAGGTGAACGCGAGGATCCTCGGGCGCCCTGGGCAGGTCGCCCCGCGGCGGAGAGCGTGAGCGAAACGGCCTAGAAGGGAAGTTCTTGGGATGGTACTAAAGGCCACAATGGGGTTAGGGATTATCTCCCCAACCCCTCGATTTCCCTGGTTACGGGGGGCAGAAGGACTTGATGATAATGGAGTCGGCGAGGTCGGCGTCCCGAACAGCTCGGTGGGTTGTGACGCTGGATGGTTGCGGGGGCCAGATTTGAACTGGCGACCTTTGGGTTATGAGCCCAACGAGCTACCGGACTGCTCCACCCCGC
>CAZRDA010000136.1:0-5201 GCA_964598715.1 uncultured bacterium
TGGCGAGCCGGCCTCCCGAGCAGGCTCGTCGCATCCTCCCCGAGCACTGGTGGGACTACCTGCTGTCACTCCCCGCCCCCAGGGTCGTGGTGATCCAGGACCTGGATCGCCCAGCCCTCGGGGCCTTCTGGGGGGAGGTGCAGGCGAACATCCACCGGGCCCTCGGCTGCGTCGGGGCGATCACCGATGGGGGCGTGCGGGATCTGGAGGAGGTTGAGGCCCTGGGATTCGCCTTCTTCGCGGCCCAGATCCATGTCTCCCACGCCTATGTCCACGTGGTGGATTTCGGCGGCCCCGTGAGCGTCGGGGGCCTGCTGGTCCGCCCCGGCGATCTCCTCCATGGCGACCGCCACGGGGTCGTGCAGATCCCCCGGGAGCTGGCGCCCAGGATCCCGGAGGCGGCCGGCGCGGTGGAGCGCCAGGAGCGCGAGATCATCGCGACCTGTCAGGGGGCGGACTTCACCCCGGAGCGCTTGAAGACTACCTGGCGCCGCCTCCGCGGCTAGAGGGCTGCTCGAGGGGTGATCGCCTCGACGGGGACGTCGGTCACCGCCACGGGCGGGGCGAGGATCACCTCGTCCGCCCCCCAGCCCGCGACCCACCTCGGTTCCGCCCCGATTCCCACGATCGCCTGGAGGACGCGGCGGATATTGTCGCTCACCCGGACCGCGTTCGCTGCCAGCGGTTCCGCCAGCCGTCCGTTTCGAATCAGAAACGAGTCGGCTATCGCGGTCCCGGTGAAGTCGCCGGCCCTGAGGCCGTTGATGGGGTAGGTGTACCAGAGGCGTCCGAGATAGAGGCCCCGCCCGACGCGGCTGAGGAGGGCTGAGAGGGGCTCCGCCGGCTCTCCCGTCAGGAGGACATTGGTGGCGGCGATGCCTGGGGGGATCTCGCTGGAGCGGAGCCCGCTCATCAGGCGGAAGCCGTTGCGGGGGACGAGGCCCTCCGCGGCCTCCTTCGGGTCGCGCCCCAGGAGGGCCGGCGCCCTCACATCCCGCAGAGCCCGCCCATGCTCGTAGGCGTTTGCAAGGGTTCCCACCAGGATGCCCCGCTCGATGAGGGCCGTCTGCCCCGTCGGGAGTCCCTCGCAGGTGATGCCGCGGCTCGCCGGCAGGCCCCGTACGGCGCCGTCATCCACGACCGAGAGGGCGGGAACCGCGATCCGCTGACCGACCTGTCCCTGAAAGGCGGAAGTCCCCCGGAGCAGGTGATCCAGGGAAAGCGAGGGGAGGATCAGGTAGGTGAGCAGGTCGGCGACGGCCGCCGGCCCGAAGATCACCGGGAAGAGGCCGCCCGGGACCCGGAGCCCGCCCCGGGCCGCGAGGGCAGCGGAGGCCGCCTCCACGCCGGCGGCATCGGTCAGGTCCGCGAGCCGCGCGGCGACCTGCCCCCCCGTCCCCTTCGCGTCCCACGCCTCCACCATGGCGGTGACGTTCACCAGGGCCGAGGCCGCGGTGTCCCCCTGGGCGGGCAGGTGGCTCGAGCCCACGGCCATCGTCTCCTGCCGAACGGTGACATCCCCACCCACGATGAGCCCGAGGGAGGCCGGATTGGTCCGGCGGATGATGTCGGCGGCATCGAAGGTCCTGAGTGCCCCCTGGAGCACGCGCCAGCCTGCCGCCACCAGGGCCTCGTCGGAGAGGCGCAGGAGTGCGGGATCGTGGTGCCGCTTCAGGCGCCGTGTCTCCCCCGTCCCGCGCGAGAGCCCGGGAAAATCCCGGTCGGCCACGGCCCCATGCCGCGCCCGGGCGAGGGCCTCGCGCCAGGCTGCCTCATTGGGGGGGCCAGGCGCGCTGCCGACACCGACGCGGGGACCCTCCGCCATCCGAAAGAGGGCGCGGATTGCCACGCCCGCCTCCTCCTCCGACTTCGGCTCCTCGATGCCGTGACAGGGCAGGTGGGAAGTATAGTTCAGGCGGACGGTGAGGCGCGCGCTGCGGCAGGCGTAGGCCTCCGCCTCCACGAGGTCAGGGAGGGACCGCAGGTGCGTGAGGGCCTCCGCGACAGCCTGCTCGAGCCGGCCGGCCATTAGCCCCTCGCGCCAGCCATCACGTCCCTCCCACCAGGCGCGCCCGGCTCCGGAGCGTAGGCCCGCCGTTGCCCACCCGCTTCGTCTGCATCGGCTGACCCTTGCCGCAGTTCGGGATCGGGAAGAGACTCAGGTCGTTCCCCACCGCGTCCACCGCACTCAGGAACGCCCGGCTCCCGGCGGCGAGTCCCCCGTCCCGGTACAGACGGCCCAATTCTCCCCGCCGGATCTCATAGACCTTCATGGCGGAGATGCGGAACTGCTCCCGGGACTCCGCGATCGAAGGCGTCCGGTGGCCCACCAGGTAGTACCCCTCGTCCACCTCGGCGATCATCCCGGCCGGGTCGCTCGTCCCGGCGGCGAAGACGGTATTGTTCATCCGGATGAGCGGGACGAGGTCGGCTCGGGTCGCGGTGTAGGCGCCGTTCGGCTCCGCCTGGAGGAGCGCGGCCGTCTGGCGGCTGTGCAGGAACCCGCGGAAGACGCCCCCCTCGATGTGCAGGGCCCTCCTCCCCGGCGTCCCCTCGTGGTCGTAGCGGTACTGGCCGTACGCGGGCAGGGCCGGGTCGGAGTACGCCGTCACCAGGGGGGAGGCGATCGGCTCCCCGACGCGGTGGCGCTCGCGGTCCGTGAGCAACCAGGACCGGCCGGCGTAGGCCGCCTCCATCTTGAGGGCCCGGTCGGCCTCGCAGGGGTGGCCGATGATCTCGTGGCAGAGGAGCGCGTTGTAGTGGGGGTCCGTGACGACCACCACCTCTGATTCGGTCGTGGGACAGGCCGGGGCCGCCGTGAGCGCCAGGGCGTCCTCGGCGAGGCCGAAGGCGAAGGCGAGCAGGTGGAGGGACGCTCCGTAGGGGGTGGAGACCCCGTCGGTCAGGACCTCCCAGCCCGCCGGGTGGCCCAGGGCATCGTTCAGTTCCTGGCTGACCCCGTCCCGCTCGGCGACAACGGTCACCCGGCCCTCGGTCAGGGCCTGCTCCTGGTCGAGGCACGCCCCCTCGGAGGAGGCGAAGCAGTGTCGGGTCCGCTTCGTGAGGAGATGAACGGCGTTGTGGACGAGGGCGGGGTGCTGCTCCTTCAGGCTGCGGGAGGTTTCGAGGGCCAGCGCGGCCACCGCCTCGAGCGGAACTTGACGTGGGTCAATGCGGAACGAAGCAGGGACAGTGTCCCGCAGGACCGGGATCGGGGCTAACGGCAGATCGGCCAGCGTGCGGGTGAGCCGGGGGAGGGACCGGCGCATGGCCGCCTTCCCGGCGGCAGCGGCCACGGCCCGGGCGTGCGCGCGGCGGCAGGCAGCCCGGAGCAGGCGGGAAAGGTGGGGCGTCTCGTCGGGCGCGAGGCGCCGGCCGATATAGCCGGGCGCCGGGAGCGGGTCTCCCGCGATCACCCGAACGCCGAAGGCGGCTCTGGCCTCCCGGCCGGAGGCCCGGGGAGACCCATCCTCCGCGGTGGCCCGCTGCCCCTCCGTGACCTCAAGGCGAATGTCCAGGTAGCGGCAGGCCGGGAGCCGGCGGCAGAGGTCCACGGCCAGCGCCGCCAGGTGGTCCCGGAACTCCTCAATGAGTTCGATCCGCAGGGGGGGCATCCGCGCCTCGAAGTGGCTGCCTCATTCTGCGTGCTGGCGTCAAGTCCGGGAGAGCAGCCGGCGTTGACACCCCGCAGGCCCCCAGTATAATCCCGCTATCCTGAAAGTCTCAACCGGGCCGCGGCGCGCGCCCGCGCCTCCCTGCCCTGCGCCATCCCTCGGCTCGGCGCGGACAGGAGGGCGGGGCGCCAGGTTTTGGTGGAGGGTGACCATGCGCTCGAGGGGTAGGCGGGGACTGGGGATGCTCCTGCTGGCAGGGTTCCTCACGCTCGGAGCCCTGAGCGCCCCGCCCGCCCCGGAGACTGCCCGACCGACGAAGATCAAGGTCAGCCAGGCGAACGAGAGCATCCTCTTCTTGCCCGCCTATGTGGCCGCGGTCCAGGGCTACTTTCAGGAAGAGGGCCTGGAGGTCACGCAGGTCTCCAGGGGGGGCGGCCGCTCCGAGATCCAGGCACTGATCGCCCGGGAGGTGCACTTCGCCATGGCCGACGGCATCACCCAACTGTCGGCGATGCAGGCGGGGGCGAAGGTTCTCGCCGTCGCGAACATCGGCGACAGACTGGCGGTCAACCTCGCCATCCACCGGGCCGCAGCCGAGGCCACCGGGATCACGGAGCAAACCCCTTTTGCCGAGAGACTGAAGGCGATCAAAGGGCTCACCTTCGGTGCCACCGGGCCCGGGGCCCTCCCCTGGCAGGTCGCGCAGCACATCGTCAAGCGGGCGGGCTACACTCCCCAGAAGGAGGTGCAGATCATCGCGGCGGGGGCCGGTCCGGTCCTCCTGGCGGCGCTGGAAAAGCGGAAGATTGACGTCCTGATCGAGACGGTCCCGGTGCCCGAGACGGCCGTTGAGCGGGGCCACGCGATCATGCTCTTCGACTTGGCCAGGGGGGAGGACCCGGAGATCGGTGAGTTCCTCCTGGAGAGTCTCCTGGTCCGACCCGAATACGCCAAGCAGGAACCGGATACGATCCGCCGGATGGTCCGGGCGCTCCTGAAAGGGAGCAGGTTCGTCGCCGAGCGGAGCCCGGACGAGACCACCGGGGTTCTCCAAAAGACCCCCCTGGCCAGGTTTCCCCGCGGGGTCCTGCTGGCCGCGATCGCCTCGCTGAAGGGCGCCTTCCCGCCGCACGGGCGGATGAGCCAGCGGGCCCTGGATGTCACGCAGAAATTGATGGAAGAGGCAGGGCAACTCAAGCGGCCCTTCACGCTCCTGGAGATCTACACCCCGGCGTTCCTCCCGTAGGGGGGGGCCGGGCGGGGGGGAGGCGGGATGAAGTTCGTGCGGTTCCGTGCGGGAGGGATGGCCCGCTACGGCATCCTGGAGGACGAGCGGGTCACGGAGATCCAGGGGAGCATCTACGGCCGCTACCGGCGGACGCGGAGGACGTATGCGCTGAACCGGGTCCGGCTTCTCCCTCCCTGCGAGCCGACGAAGATCGTGGCCTTCGGCCTCACGTACCGCGAGCACGCCGCCGAGTTCGGCCTGCCTGTCCCGGAGGAGCCGATCCTCTTTATGAAGCCCTTGACGGCGCTCATCGGCCCGGGCGACAAGATCGTGTACCCGGCCATCAGCCAGCGCGTGGA
>CAZRDA010000137.1:0-5171 GCA_964598715.1 uncultured bacterium
GCCGATCACTATCCCCAGGAAGACCATCAGCATCGGCTCCAGCAGCGAGGTGAGGTTGCCGACGGCCACGTCCACCTCTTCATCGTAGAAGTCCGCGATCTTGCTGAGCATCGCGTCCAGCGCCCCCGTCTGCTCGCGAACAGCGATCATCGAGACGACCATAGGCGGGAAGACCTTGGAGGCTTTCAGCGGCTCCGCGATGGTCTTCCCCTCGGCGATGCTGGCGCGGGTCCGCATGACCGCTTCCTCGATGATCTTGTTCCCGGCGGTCCGGGCGGTGATCTCCAGGCCGTCCAGGATGGCGACCCCGCTGGAGATGAGGGTTCCCAGCGTCCTCGTGAACTTGGCCACCGCCACCTTACGGATCAGCTCCCCAATGACCGGCAGCTTCAGGACCAGCCCGTCAATGACCCTCTGGCCGTTAGGCGTCTGGTAGTAGAAGCGGAGCCCCAGGACGACCGCCGCCAACATCCCCGAAAAGATGTACCAGTAGGTCCGGGTAATGCGGCTTGCCTCCAAGACGATCTGGGTGGGGAGCGGGAGGCTGGCCCCGAACCCTTCGAACATGGTTTTGAAGGTGGGGATGACAAATATGAGGAGGAATATCACCACTGTGATCGCGACCGTGATGATGACGCCGGGGTAGATCAAGGCCGACTTGACCCGGCGCTTGAGCTGCATGGCCTTCTCAATGTAGGCCGCCAGCCGGTTCAGGATGGTGTCCAGGATGCCCCCCGCCTCCCCGGCTTCCACCATGTTGCAGTAGAGCTGGCTGAAGACCTTGGGATGCCTCTTCAGGGCGGCCGCGAACGTGGCCCCCCCCTCCACATTCTGCCGGATGTCCTGGAGCGCCTTCTTGAAGCCCTTGTTGGGCTGCTGGACGGCCAGGATCTCCAGGCACTGCACCAGGGGGAGCCCGGCGTCAATCATGGTGGCGAACTGCCTGGTGAAGACGGCGATGTCCTTGTCCGTGACCCCCCCAACCAACCCGAAAAGTGTGAACTCGACGTCCTTGGCTTTCTGCTTGACGGTTTGCGCCAGGATCTGCTGCTTCCGGAGCTGAGCAACCACCGCCTCCCGGTTGGGCGCATCCATCTCCCCGGAGATGGTTTGGCCTCCCCGGGTCCGTCCCACGTACGCGAACATCGCCATGATGTGCTCCTGTCCCCGCGCCCGCGCGGGGCGTGCTCCCGCCTAGCGTCGGGCGGCAACCGCGGCGCCGGGCTGGGCCCGCTGGGTCATCTGCATCAGCTCGTCGGGGCGCGTCGTGGCCGCGAGCGCCTGCTCCAGGGAGATATTCCGCTTCAGGAAGTGGTCCAGGAGGGACTGGTTCTGCGTCACCATCCCGAACTTCTCCTGGCCCGTCTGCATGGTCGAATAAATCTGATGGACCTTGTCCTCCCGGATGAGGTTCCGGATCGCCGCGTTGGGCACCATGATCTCCAGCACCATGACCCGGCCCTGCCCGCTCGCCTTCGGCATCAGCGCCTGGCAGAGCACCCCCTCCATGACGAAGGAGAGCTGCGCCCGCACCTGGGGCTGCTGGTGCGCCGGGAAGACGTCAATGATCCGGTTGATGGACTGCTCCGCCGAGTTGGTGTGGAGGGTGGCGAAGACCAGGTGACCGGTCTCGGCGATGACGAGGGCGGCCTCGATGGTCTCCAGGTCCCGCATCTCCCCGATCAGGATCTTGTCCGGATCCTCCCGGAGGACCGACTTGAGGGCGTTCTTAAAGGAGAAGGTGTCGCTGTGCAGCTCCCGCTGGTTCACGATGCACTTCTTGTGCTGGTGGACGAACTCGATCGGGTCCTCGATGGTCACGATGTGCTCCTGCTTCTCGCTGTTGATCTTGTCAACCATCGTGGCCAGCGTGGTGGACTTCCCGGAGCCGGTCGGCCCCGTCACCAGGACGAGCCCCCTGGGCTTGTTGCAGAGCTCCTCCACGATCTTGGGCAACCCCAGCTCCTGGAACGTATGAATCTTGTTCTGGATGGTCCGGATGGCCACCGCCACCGCTCCCCGCTGCAGGTAGACGTTGGCCCGGAAGCGGGCCAGCCCCTTGACGCCGAAGGAGAAATCCAGCTCCCGGTTCTCCTCGAACTTGTGCTTCTGGGCATCGGTGAGCATGCTGTAGGCGAGGGCCTTCGTCTCGGCCGCCGAGAGCGGCTCGGCGCCCATGGGGCTGATCTTGCCGTGGAGTCGAATCATGGGGGGGACCCCGGTGGTGACGTGAAGGTCGGAGCCCCCTTTGGCCACCAACTCCTTCAGCAACTCGTGGAGGTTCGGCATCCCTCCGCTCCCTTTCCCGGGCGGGCGGCACGCGTGGGGCAGCCGGCGCCGGGGTCTCTTCCCCCGGCCTCCCGGCTACGATCCGCTCGTGACCCGCATGATCTCCTGGATCGTGGTGACCCCCTCGCGGATCTTTTGCAACCCGGCCTCCCGGAGGGTCTTCATCCCGTTCGCCCGGCCGAACTCCCGGAGTTCCGCGACGGAAGCCCCCTGGAGGACGCCGTCCTTGATCTGCTCGTTGATGAGCATCACCTCGTAGATCGCGATCCGCCCCTTGTACCCGGTCTCGCTGCAGGCCATGCACCCCTTCCCCTTGAAGGACTTGATGGCCTTGGCCTCTTCTGCGGAGAAGCCGAGGTCCACCAGGGCACCGCGGGGGAGCGCGAGCTCCTCCTTGCAGGCGGCGCAGATCTTCCGACAGAGGCGCTGGGCCATGATCAGGTTGGTGGAGGCGGCCACCAGGAACGGCTCCACCCCCATGTTCAGGAGACGGCTGACCGTGCTGGGGGCGTCGTTGGTGTGCAGGGTCGAGAGAACCAGGTGCCCGGTGAGGGCCGCCTTGATGCCGATCTCCGCCGTCTCGTAGTCTCGGATCTCACCCACCATGATGATGTCCGGGTCCTGGCGCAGGAAGGCCCGCAGGGCCGCCGAGAAGTTGAGGCCGATCTCGGCCTTCATCTGGACCTGGTTGATGCCAGGGAGGTTGTACTCCACCGGGTCCTCGGCGGTCATGATGTTCGTCTCGTTGGTGTTGAGGCGGTTGAGCGCGGAGTACAGCGTGGTGGTCTTCCCGGAGCCGGTGGGCCCGGTCACCAGGACCATCCCGTAGGGGGCCAGGATGGCTTTCTCGAAGTCCTCCCGGGCCTTCGGATCGAACCCCAGCCGGCTCATGTCCAGCTGGAGGTTGGACTTGTCCAGGAGCCGGAGGACCACCTTCTCCCCGAAGATGGTAGGGAGGGTGGAGACGCGGAAGTCCATCTCCCGCTGCCCCATCTTGATCTTGATCCGGCCGTCCTGGGGCAACCGCCGCTCGGCGATGTCCAGCTGGGACATGATCTTCAGCCGGGAGGTGATGGCGGCGCGGAGCTTCATGGGAGGTTGCATCACTTCGTACATGACCCCGTCAATCCGGTAGCGGACCCGGAACGACTTCTCGTAGGGCTCCACGTGGATGTCGGAGGCCCCCTTCTTGATGGCGTCGGTCAGGATCAGGTTCACCAGCTTGACCACCGGGGCATCCTCGGTGGCCTTCTCCAGCTCGGCGGCGTTGATCTCCTCCTCGGCATCGGCGACCTGGCTCACGTCGTGGTCGTCGTAGCCCTTCATGATCTCCTGCACGACCCCCGCCGAGTCATAGTACTTGTTGATCGCGTTCTTGATGGAGGACTCCGCCGCGACCACCGGCTCGACCTTGAAGCCGGTCATGAACTTGATGTCGTCAATGGTGAAGATGTTGGAGGGATCGGCCATCGCCACTGTGAGCACGCTGCCCGTCCGGTTGATCGGGACGACCATGTGCTTCTGGGCGATCTCGCCGGGGATGAGCTTGATGACGCCGGAATCAATCTCGAAGTGCGAGAGGTTGATGGAGGGCACCCCGTACTGCTTGCTGAGGAAGGAGGTGATGTCGTCCTCGCTGATGTACCCCAGCTTGACCAGGTGGGAGCCGAGGCGGCCGCCCTGGCCATCCTGCTGGTGGAGCGCCTTCTTCAGTTGCTCCTCGGTCAGCAAGTTCGCCTTGACCAACATCTCGCCAAGGCGGCTGGTCCCTGTGGCCATGAACCGAAAACCTCCGGCGATGCGCTCGCGGATCGGAGCCGGGCGGGCACCATAGGGGGGCATATTATAGGCCCCGAGGTTCCGCCGCTGTCAAGAGCGCGCAAGCTCCTGCGCAAGGGCCGCCCGCATCACGTCCAGCGGGGCTTCCGCGCCCGCGAAGAGGCGGAACGCGGCGGCCCCCTGGTGCAGGAGCATCCCGAGCCCGTTCAGCACCCGGCACCCCTTGCTCCGCGCGCCCCGCAGCAGGGCAGTCTCGGGGGGCCGGTAAATCAGGTCGCAGACCAACGTCGTAGGCCTCAACCCATCCAGGTTCAGCGGGAGCGTTTCATCCGGAGCGAGGCCTACTGACGTGGCGTTAATCACGACATCAGCCGACCTGACCGCCTCGGCACTCCCGGGGGATTGCAAGGGTAGTGCCAGGAATTGACACCTCGGGAAGCGCCCGTAAAGGCTTGCCACCATGGCGTCCGCCCTCCCCGGGGACCGGTTTGCCACACGGATCTCTGCCGCCCCGTGAGCCGCCAGGGCGTAGGCGACACCTCTTGCCCCGCCCCCCGCCCCCAGCAGGAACACCCGGGCCCCCCGCGGGTCCACCCCCCCCTCGTCGCGCAGGGAGGCGATGAATCCCTCCCCGTCCGTGTTGTGCCCGATCAGGCGCCCCTCGCGCGGAACGATCGTGTTGACCGCCCCGATCCCCTCCGCCTCGGTGGAGAGGGTGTCCAGGTGAACCCGGATCGCCTCCTTGTAAGGCACCGTCACGTTCGCGCCCGCGAAGTTCTCCATCGCGCGGAAGGCCGCGGCGGCGGCGGCCAGCCCATCGGGCGAGAGCGCCCAGGGGAGGTACACGTAAGGGAGGGCCAGCGCGGCGAAGGCCGCGTTGTGCATGGCGGGGGAGAGGGTGTGGGCGACCGGGCGGCCCACGATGAAGCAGAGCCGGGTCGCCCCAGTGATCCCCATGCGGTAAGCCCTCTAGGGTAGTTCCAACGAATTAGACCTGAGGCTCACGCGACGGGTCGCGTGCCGGGGCAACTGACGAGCATCACAAGCGCCCTCGGCGCCGCCCTTTCCCCGGGCCGGCCGCTCCTCCGCCCGATGCGAGGAAA
>CAZRDA010000138.1:0-5161 GCA_964598715.1 uncultured bacterium
GAGCAACTTCCGCTTCCGGGTGATATCGCCACCGTAGCACTTGGCCGTCACGTGCTTCCGGAGGGGCCGGACGCTCTCCCGGGCGATGATTTTTCCTCCCACCGCCGCCTGGATCACCACCTCGAAGAGCTGCCGGGGAATGAGCGTCTTCATTCGCTCCACGAGGGCCTTCCCCCGGGGGTAGGCGTGGTCCCGGTGCAGGATCAGGGAGAGGGCGTCCACCGGCTCCCCGTTCACCAGGATGTCCAGCTTAACCAGTCGGTCGGCCCGGAAGTCCATGGGCTCGTAGTCCAGGGAGGCGTACCCCTTGGTGGCCGACTTCAGCCGGTCGTAGAAGTCGAGGACGATCTCATTCAGCGGGATCTCGTAGCTGATGAGCACCCGGCGCTCCTCCAGGTACTCCAGGCCCACCTGCACCCCCCGCTTCTCCTGGCAGAGCGCCAGGATCGCCCCCACGTACTCGGTGGGGGCCAGGATAGAGGCCCGGATGTAGGGCTCCTCGATCGTGGCGATGCTCTGGGGGGGCGGCAGCTTGGCCGGGTTTTCCACCTCCAGGACGGAGCCATCCGTCCTGGTGACCCGATAGATGACCGTCGGGGCGGTGGTGAGGAGGCGCAGGCCGAACTCCCGCTCGAGGCGCTCCTGGATGATCTCCATGTGCAGCAACCCCAGGAACCCGCAGCGGAACCCGAATCCGAGTGCGACGGAGGTCTCCGGCTCGAACGTGAAGGAGGAGTCGTTCAGGCGGAGTTTCTCCAGCGCCTCCTTCAGGAGCAGGTACTCGTGGGGCTCCACCGGGTACAACCCCGCAAAGACCATGGGGCGGACGTCCCGGAAGCCGGGGAAGGCTCGGGCCGTCGGCGCCGCCGCCTCCGTGATGGTATCTCCCACCTTGGTGTGACCGACCTCCTTGATGCCGGCGATGATGTACCCCACCTCCCCCGCCGCCAGTTCGGAGGCCGGGCGCATCTCGGGGGCGAAGGTCCCCACCTGGCTGACCTCGTAGTTCCCTCCCGTTCCCATCAGGTGGATCCGCACGCCGGGCCGGACTGCGCCGTCGCCGAGGCGGACATAGACGATGACCCCCTGGTAGCTGTCGAACCAGGAGTCGAAGATGAGCGCCTTCAGGGGCGCGTCGGGAGAGCCCGCGGGGGGCGGGATCCGGTGGACGATCGCCTCGAGGACCTCCTGCGTCCCGATCCCCTCCTTGGCCGAGGTGAGGACGGCGTCGCCGGCCTCGAGCAACAGAAGGTCTTCGATCTGGCGCTTCGTGCTGGGAACATCGGCCGCGGGGAGGTCAATCTTGTTGATGACCGGGATGATGGCGAGGTGCTGCTGGCGGGCCAGGTTCACGTTGGCGAGCGTCTGGGCCTCTACGCCCTGGGCCGCGTCCACGACGAGCAGCACCCCCTCGCAGGCCGCCAGGCTGCGGGAGACCTCGTAGGTGAAGTCCACGTGGCCCGGCGTGTCAATCAGGTTGAGCAGGTACTCCGCCCCGTCCTTCGCCCGGTAGTGGAGGCGGACCGCCTTGGCCTTGATGGTGATCCCCCGCTCCCGCTCCAGGTCCATCTGGTCCAGAACCTGATCGCCCATCTGCCGGGCAGAGAGGGCCCCCGTGTACTCCAGGAGCCGGTCGGCCAAGGTGGACTTCCCGTGGTCAATGTGGGCGATGATGCAGAAATTGCGTATCAGTGTGAGGTCAGTCGGCATCGCACCAGCCGAGGGTTTCGCCCCTCAGCGCGCCTGGAGCCAGAGATGGCCGGCGTCCGCGAGCGCGAGCCCCGCGGCCCCCAGCATCCCCGCCGTGTCGGCCAGGACAGAGATCTCGACCCGGGTCCGGCGGAGGAGGACCGGGAAGGCCCGCCGCGCAAGTTCATCCAGGGCCGGCGGAAGCAGGAGGTCTCCGGCGCCCGCCAACCCCCCGGCCAGGGTGATGAGGTCCGGGTTGAGGAGGTGGACGAGGCTCGTGAGCCCCACCCCCAGATAGCGCCCCGCACGCTCCAGGATCCCCCGCGCCACCGGATCGCCGGCCCGGGCGGCATCGCTCACGTCTTTCGACGTGAGGGCCTCGGGCCGTCCCTCGAAGGGCTCGCGCAGGGCCATCCTCTCCCCCCGCGCCAGGGCGGCCCGGGCGTCCCGCACGATCGCGGTGGCAGACGCATAGGCCTCGAGGCACCCGCGCGCCCCGCAGCCGCAGCGCTCGCCGTCCGCCTCCACGGGGATGTGTCCCGCCTCGGCCGCCGCCCCGCTCGCCCCGCGCAGGATCTTCCCCTCCAGGATGATGCCGCTCCCGATCCCGGTGCCGAGGGTCAGACAGACCAGCGAACCCACCCCCTGGCCCGCCCCCATCCAGTACTCGGCGAAGGCGGCGGCATTGGCGTCGTTCTCCAGGGTCACTCCCACCTCGACCTTTTCTTCCAGCAGCTTCTTCAGGGGAAGGTTCTGGAGTCCGGCCACGTTGGGCGCGGCATACACGAGGCCGGCCCGCACGTCCAGGAGGCCCGCGACGCCCAGTCCGCACCCCACCAGACGGATGCCATGCGCGCGGGCCTGACGCTCGAGGACCCGAACCCCCTGTGCCAGCGTCTCCACGATGGCCCCGGCGTCCCCGCTCGGGGGCGTCGGGTAGCGGTAGGGCTCGGATAGCCCTCCCTCCGGGTCCACCAGGGCGAGCCGGATGGTGCTCCCGCCGAGGTCGGCGCCAATGGCGGCGACCTTGCCCCCCTCCTTCATGACTGGCCGGGCCCCGCCACGGCCGCTCCGGCTTCGAGCACCGAGGTGGCCGCGGCCACCACTTCCTCCGCGGTGATTGCCCCCAGGCATGGGACGTCGGGACAGCGCCGGTTGAAATACAGCCCCGGCTCCCAGCCGCAGGCGCACGGCTTCTTCAGCACCCGGTGTCCGTCCCCCACGGGCGCCACCCGCACTGGATCGGAGGGTCCGTAGATAGCGATCGTGGGACACCCGAGAGCCGCAGCCAGGTGCAGGGGGCCGGTATCGCCCGCAACGAGGAGCGCATACCGGGAGAGCAGTGCCGCCAGCTCGCCCACACGAAGGGAAGAAAGGACCACTGGCGCCCGTCGCATCCGGGAGGCCACCTGGGCAACGACTTCCTCCTCTCCCGGACCCGCCGTGAGGACCACCCGGGCGCCGCAACACTCATGGAGCCGATCCCCCACCCGGGCATAGCGATCGGGATCCCACCGCTTCCGGGGATTGCCGGCCCCGGGATGCATCCCCACCACCCGCTCTTCAGGGCCGATCCCGCCATCCTGCAGGAGGGAGGCGGTCGTTGCCCCCGCGTCCGGCGACGGACGAATGCCGAAGACGGGCTTCTCGGCCCGGATGGCAAGGGGGGCAAGGAGGGAGAGGTTCTTCCTGACGATGTGTTCCTTCGGCGGCGGCTCCACCCGATGCGTAGTGAAAAGGATGTTCATCCCTTCCCGGCACGCGGCCAGGGAGAACCCCACCCGGACCGGAGCACGGGTCAGCCAGGTGATGGCGCCGCTCTTGATCGACCCCTGCGGATCCAGGGCAATATCAAAACGCTCCGCCGACCAGGCTCGCCGGATGGCCCGGATCTCCCCTGTTACGCGCCCGAGCCGCCCCGCGCGAAGGTCCCGGCGCCAGCGCTGCGTGTCGACGACAGCCACCCGATCCACCCCAGGGTGCAACCGAGGCACATCCTGATGGCCCGCGTCTACGATCCAGGTCAACTCTCCGTCGGGGAACCGGCCTCTCAACGCCGTGACGAGCGGGAAGGTGTAGACGCAGTCACCCATCGCCCCGAGGCGAACCAGCGCGATACGCGGACGGTCTCCTGATGCTCCGAGCGGGAGCGTGGGGTCCATCAGCCCTGTCCGGCCTCGCCCCGGGTCCCACCGGCCCACGAGGGCAAAGCCGGGGTCCTGCGCCAGCCTGCCGGCGCGGGGCAGGGCCCAGACGAGACCCGTCGGCGAGGCACGCTGGAGGGTGAGCGCCGGGCGGATGGGCCAGAGGCCGGGACGGCCTGGATGGAGTCCCGGCGTGGGGCGGAGGGGTGGACTACCATCGGCGCTGCAGAACGAAGTCCACCATCGTGGCGAGCGAGGCCCTGGCCGGGCCGTCGGAGAAGGGCCCGAGGCACGAGCGCGCCTTGATGAGGTAGCGCTCCGCTTCCGCGAGCGTGGCCTCGTCCGTCCGGTGCTCCCTCACGAGGGCGCGGATGGCCTCGACGTCCCCGTCCCCGATCGGGAGCCGGCCGAGGCGTTTGACCAGGGCGTCGCGAACCTCCGCGGGGCCGGTCTGCAGGAGATGGATCAGGGGGTAGGTGATCTTGCCCTCCTTCACGTCGTTGCCCACCGGCTTGCCGAGCAACTCCTCGCAGGCCATGAAGTCCAGGGCATCATCCACCAACTGGAACCCGATCCCCAGATTCAGGGCGAACTCGGTGAGGGCCTCGACCTGCTCCGAGGAAGCGGCGGCGGCCAGCGCCCCGCCTCGGCAGGCGGCCGAGAAGAGGGCCGCCGTCTTGCCCGTGATGATGGCCAGATACTCGTCGTAGGGGATGTCGGGGTTGCGCTCCCAGCAGAGCTCCAGGATCTCCGCCTCCGTCATCGCCACCGTCGCGTCGGCGAAGGCCTTGAGGACCGCGAAGTCCCCGTGGGCCACCAGCATCTGGATTGCCCGCGCGTACAGGAAGTCGCCGGCCAGGACAGAGACGGCCGGCCCCCAGGTGACGTTCGCCGAGGGACGCCCCCGCCGCATCGCCGCGTTGTCCACAATGTCGTCGTGGATCAGCGTGGCCACATGCATGTACTCGGCCACCTGGGCCAGTTCCAGGGCCGCCTCCCGGTCCTTCCCCCCGCAGAGGCGGTGGGCGAGCAGGAGGAGGGCGGGGCGCACCCGCTTCCCACCGCTCCCGAGCACGTAGCCCGCCACCTCGGCGATCCGGGGCGCCCGGGTCTGCACGGTCGCCCGGACCCGCCGCTCGACCTCTGCGAGGTCTTCAGCGATGGGAGCAAAGAGCAGGGCTTGAAGGGATTTCTGCACCGATGGCCTCGCTCGCTCAAGCCGGCGCCGCCTCACTCCTTGCCGCGCCCCAAATGCCCGCCGCGCCAGAAGCGTGAAAAGACGCGCCCACCGTACCACAGGGCTCGGCCCCCTTTCAACCGCAAAGGGC
>CAZRDA010000139.1:0-5159 GCA_964598715.1 uncultured bacterium
GTCTCGCGGCCAGGGCCAGCGCTTGCTTCCCGATGGAACCGGTGGAGCCCAGAACGGCGATCCGTCTCACGGGAGGTCTTTCACGCCCACGCCGTCCCGGGATGTAGATTTGATCAGATACATCGCCTGGTCGGCGTGGCGGAGCAGCTGGTCCGCGTTCAGCCCGTCCTGGGGGAAGGTGGCGAGGCCAAAGGAGCAGGTGAGGTGGACGATCGCCCCCTCGGCCGGCAGGAAGCGGTGGCCCCTGACGGCCTCCCGGAGGCGGTTCGCCACCTTGAGCGCACCCCGGCGGTCGGTCTCCGGCAGGGTGACCACGAACTCGTCCCCGCCGAAGCGGAAGATCTTGTCGCTCCGGCGCAGGTGCACCTGCACCAGGGTCGCCACCTCCCGCAGCGCGTTGCTGCCGGAGAGATGGCCGTAGGCGTCGTTGACGCTCTTCAAGTGATCCAGGTCCATGAACAGGATGGAGAAGGGGCGATCGTAGCGGCGGGCCCGCTCCAGTTCCTCCTCCATGTGCCGTTCCATGAACCGCCGGTTGAAGGCGTCGGTCAGGTCATCGCGGAACGCCTCCTGCCGCAGGACGGCATTCACGTGGAGCAGATGGGCCCGCTCGGTCCCGTTGCGGAGGATCCACTCCGCTTCCTGCGCCCCAACCGGCTCTGCCAGGACCTGGTAGGCACCCCGCTTCAGGGCGCCGGCCTTCAGTTCGGGGTCGGGGGTTGTGGCAACCACCACGACCGTCTGCTCCGGGCGGACCTGGAGCAGCCCATCCAGCAGATCGAGCGGCCTCCCCCCCGGGCCCTCCCCCACCAGGAGCAGCACCAGCGCGTAGGGCGTCTGCTCGACCTTGGCGATCCCCACGCCCGGATCAGCTGCCGTTTCGGGCTCCTGGCCCGCCTCTGCCAGCGCCCGGGCCAGGGTCTGCCGGCGCTCCTCGGTGCCGCCAAAGACCAGGATATGCCCGTCAGGCACGCCGTCCGACTCCCACGGAGGACCCCCCCCGATCCCCGGCCCGCCGCAAGCGGCTACCGGGTTCCCTGAGCCTAACTAGTGTAAAGGAGCGGGCGACCTGCCGCAAGCCCTTTTCCCCACCGGGCCCGCCCAGCCCGGCGACCTTTATAGGGGGACCAGGACCCCCCGACCCACCCTAGCGGTTGCCCGGGCCATCCGCGGGCCCACCCGGGGGAGTCGCGGGGGGGGCGAAGCGATAGACCACCTCTCGGGGCCGGACGAGGCCG
The DNA here is from genome assembly GCA_964598715.1 of uncultured bacterium. Classification (GTDB taxonomy): domain Bacteria; phylum Methylomirabilota; class Methylomirabilia; order Methylomirabilales; family JACPAU01; genus JACPAU01. Next base: position 1,239 of record CAZRDA010000139.1, read on the forward strand.
AGCCGCACCCGCGCGATCTCCTCGATCCGCGTTTCGTCCTGCCTCAGGGCCCCCACCTCCCGGCGCAGGCGAACATTCTCCGCCTGGAGCCGCTCGATCTCCTCCAGGAGGACAGCCCGCTGCCGGCTTAAGCGGTAGAGGCGGATGAGGGACCCGTCGCCCGAGAGGGAGATCAAGAGGAGTCCGAGGAGGAGCGTGCAGACCAGGAGGAACAGCCGCCGGCGCCCCCCGCCCCCCCGCGGACCCTCCCGCACCTCCCGCTGGCGGCCGCGCGCCATCACCCCCCCCGCCCCCCCGCCCCTTTCAGCGGGGCCCGGCCGGCGAAGCGGGCTGCCTCACCCAGTTCCTCCTCGATCCGCAGGAGGCGGTTGTACTTGGCCACCCGCTCCGTCCGGGACAGCGACCCGGTCTTGATCTGGCCCACCCCCGTGGCCACCGCCAGGTCCGCGATCGTGGTATCCTCCGTTTCCCCCGACCGGTGCGAGATGATGGCCGCGTAGTTCGCCTCCGCGGCAACCGCGACCGCCTCCAGGGTTTCGCTCAACGTCCCAATCTGGTTCACCTTGACCAGGATGGCGTTCGCCACCCCCCGGCGGATCCCTTCCCGGAGGAGGGCCGGGTTCGTGACGAACAGGTCGTCGCCCACGAGCTGGACCTGCCCGCCAAGCCGCTTTGTGAGGAGCGCCCACCCCTCCCAGTCGTCCTCGGCGCATCCGTCCTCGATGGAAACGATGGGGTAGCCCTCCACCCAGCGCGCGTACAACTCGACCACGTCGGTCCGGCCGAGCCGCTTCCCCGCCAGCCGGTAGTGGCCCTCGGCGTAGAACTCGCTCGCAGCACAGTCCAGCGCCAGCACCACCTCCCGCCCGGGGGCATAGCCCGCGCGCTGGATCGCCTCGAGCAGGCACTCCACCGCCTCTTCATTGGTCCGAAGGCTGGGGGCGAACCCCCCCTCGTCCCCAAGGCCGGTGCTGTGCCCCAGCTCCCGCAGGACCGCCCGCAGGTGGTGGAAGATTTCAGCGCCCATCCGCAGCGCCTCGCGGAAGGAGGGGGCTCCCACCGGCATGACCATGAACTCCTGGATCTCCACGGTGGTGTCGGCGTGCCGCCCGCCGTTCAGCAGGTTCATCATCGGGACCGGGAGGATCCGCGCGCGTGCCCCGCCCAGGTAGCGGTAGAGGGGAAGGCCCACCTCATCGGCGGCGGCGTGCGCCGTCGCCAGGGAGACCCCCAGCAGCGCGTTCGCGCCGAGGCGCCGCTTGTTGGGAGTCCCGTCCAGGGCACAGAGGGCCGCATCCACCCGTGCTTGATCCAGCGCCTCCAGGCCGATCACTTCGGGGGCAAGAACCGTGTTCACGTTCTCCACCGCTTTCCGCACCCCTCTGCCCAGGTAGCGCTTGGGATCCCCGTCACGCAGTTCGAGCGCCTCCCGCTCCCCCGTGGAGGCCCCGGAGGGGACCGCCGCCCGTCCCCGGGAGCCGCTCTCCAGGAGGACCTCGACTTCGACGGTCGGGTTCCCGCGGGAATCCAGGATCTCTCGCGCGTGGACCTCCACGATTTCGCTCATCGCGAATCCAGGAGCGCGCGCCCCGCGGCCTCGAGGGCATCCAGGCGCTCCGGAGAGGCCGCCTCCACGTAGAGGCGGACCATCGGCTCTGTGCCCGAGGGCCGCAGGAGGAGCCAGTCCCCGTCCTCTAAGAGGAGTTTGGTGCCGTCCAGACGGTTCACCTCGCGGACGCTCCGCCCGCCCAGCGTCGTCGGAGGGTTCGCCTGAACCTCCTTCAGTCGGCGTTCTCCCTCCGGGGAGAGGGGGAGGTTGACCCGGCGGCACAGGACGGTTCCCACCGCCCGGTAGAGATCCTGAAGGAGGGCCCCGACCGGCCGCCCGCCACTCGCTGCCACCAGTTCGGCCGCCAGGAGGCACGCCAGGATCCCGTCCTTCTCCGGGACGTGCCCCTGCACGGTCAGGCCCGCGCTCTCCTCTCCCCCCAGCAGGATCTTCCCCTGACTCAGCAAGTCGCCGATGTACTTGAACCCGACCGGCGTCTCGTAGACCGGCACTCCCCGGCGGCGCGCCGCCGCATCGAGGAGATGGGTCGTCGCGACCGACCGGGCGACGCCCCCTCGCCAGCCCCGCGTCCCGGCCAGGTAGTCCAGCAACAGCGCCAGCAGGTAGTTGGGTTCCACAAAGGTCCCGTCCGCATCCAGGAGACCAAAGCGGTCGGCGTCCCCATCGGTGGCGAGCCCGAGGTGGGCCCCGCGCTCCCGCACGGCGCGGGCGAGATCCTTCAGATTCTCCGCGCTCGCCTCGGGCGTCCCGCCCCCGAAAAGCGGGTCACGGGAATCGTGAATCACCGTCACCTCGCAGCCGACCTCGCGGCAGAGACGGTCCAGGTAGCCCCGCGCGGTGCCGTACAGCGGGTCCACCACGACCTTGAGGCACGTCCGCCGGAGGCACGCGAGATCCAGCAGCGTGAGGACCCGGCTCGCGTAGGAGGGGTACGGATCAGTCGGGGCGATCGGGGCAGCCGGGTGCTCGGCGAGGGCGGCCGGGGGAAGGGCGGGGCCCTGGAGGAGGCGGTTAGCCTCGGCCTCGATGGCGGCCGTGACCTCCGGGAGGGCCGGGCCACCCGAGGCCATCGAGAACTTCATGCCGTTGTACTCGGGAGGGTTGTGGCTGGCGGTGATGTTCACCCCCCCCGCCGCGCCCCGCGCGAGGATCTCCGCCGCCAGGGCAGGGGTGGGAGTGTCCCGGGTGCAGAGGTACACGGGGAGACCGGCCGCCGCCAGGCAGGCCGCCGCCTCCTTCGCGAAGGCCTCCGAGAGGAAGCGGGTGTCGTAGCCGACGACAACGGGACGCCCGCTCGGCCCGCTCTCCCTCACGTAGCGGGCAATCGCGGCAGTGACGATGCGGGCCCGGGCGAAGGTGAAATCCTCCGCCAGGACGCCCCGCCAGCCTGACGTGCCGAAGTGAATCGGGGGCACGGTGCGCCTCCCGGTTCCAGGCCCGCCCTGCGCCCCCCCCACGAGCCCACAGACCCCAGGAAATTCCGAAAGTTGGCCGAGAATAGCCAGTGATCCGGGGCTTGTCAAGGTGCCCGCCGCCGCGATGCACGCCGGGCGAGGGACCGCCGGCGATCCGCCTTCGTGCGCCCGGCCGCCGCCTCCTCGCCCACGCACTCACGGGGGACGCGCGCGCCAATACCGCAGAGAATCTCGTAGGAGATGGTCCCTGCCCAGGCAGCCCATGCCTCCGCGGACACGGTCTCCATCCCCTGGGTGCCGAGGAGGGTGACCGGTTCCCCCTCTTCAACCTCCGGGATGCCGCTCACGTCCACCATGACCATGTCCATGCAGACCCGGCCGACCACGGGCGCCCGCTTGCCGCGGACCAGGACCGCTCCGCGGTTGCTCAGGGCGCGGGGAAAGCCATCCCCGTAGCCGACGGGCAGCGTGGCGATCCGCATCCGGGCCGGGGCGACGAAGGTGCAGCCGTAGGAAATGGTCGCGCCCGTCGGGACCCAGCGCACCTGGGCGACCCGCGTCGTGAGCGAGAGAGCCGGCCGGAGGGGGACCGGAGGTGCTGCCCCCTGGGAGGGGGGACAGCCGTACAGCGCGATGCCAATCCGGACCAGATCGAGGCGGGCCTCCGGCAGGGCGAAGGTGGCGGCGCTATTGGCGGCGTGGCGGAGGAGGGACGGAAGGGCATCGAGTGGGGGGGAGGCGAGGGCCTCGTGAAACCGCCGGAGCTGCCCCCGGGCGTGCGCGAGATCGGGGGCGTCGGCCGCCGCGAAGTGGGTCATCGCCCCCCTCAGGAGGAGCCCCGGGAGGCGGGCGATCGCCTTCGCCAGGCGGCTGACCTCCTCCACCGGAACGCCCACCCGCCCCAACCCAGTGTCCACCATTGGGTGCACGGCCACC
>CAZRDA010000140.1:0-5118 GCA_964598715.1 uncultured bacterium
AGGCCCGGTCCACAACTTCGCACAGCGCGTGGCCGATCGTGATGTGGACCTCCTGGATCCGGGCCGTGGAGCGGGACGGGACAACCAGGACCAGGTCCACCAGACCAGCCAGGCGGCCTCCATCCCCCCCCGTGAGCCCCACCGTTTTCAGGCCGCGGGCCCGGGCGGCCTCCACGCCCCTGAGGACGTTTTGCGACCGCCCCGAGGTACTGAGCGCGAACGCCAGGTCCCCCGGCCTCCCCAGGGCCTCCACCTGTCGCGCGAAGATCTCCCCGAAGTCCCGGTCATTGGCGATGGCAGTCAGGGCCGAGGTATCGGTGGTGAGGGCGAGGGCCGGCAACGGGGCTCGCTCCAGCCGGAACCGGTTCACGAACTCGGCCGCCAGGTGCTGGGCGTCGGCGGCGCTTCCCCCGTTCCCGAAGAAGATGAGCGTCCCCCCCTGCCGCAGCGTCTCCACCGTCATCTGGGCCGCCGCCACGAGTCGGGGGAGGGCCTCCACTACGAAGGCGCGCTGCACTGCCGCGCTTTCCTCGAAGCACGCGGCAATGACGGCCGCCTCCTCCCCCGCCGCTCCCCCCATTCTCCCGCCCGGCGTGCTACGCTTCCCGGAAGACGACCCTTCGCACCTTCACCTGGCCGAGGCCGGCCGGTCCCCCTGCGCTCCCTTCCTCCAGGACATCCGCGTTGAGCAGGAGCGACTCCACGAAGACGCAGGTCCCTTCCAGCCCGTCCCCCTCGGGTCCAAGGGGATCCTCCCAGAGCAGCAACTCCTCCGGAAAGTTGCTCTCGCTTTCCTCGTCCCGGAACTGTTCCCCGTAGTACTTGATGGCAGCCATGGTGTTTAGATTATCCCCCGGCGCCTTCGCCTGGAGCCCCCCGCGACGCTGCTCCGCGCGAGAAGCCGCGGCATCGTTGCGCCACTATACATGCGGTCCAGGTCAAGTCAAGCGCAAAGCCCCTGGAGGATGCCCCCTCCCGTGCTCCCCCCCCTGGTGAAATGACCCGCCACTGGCTCCTCGCGCACCCACCGGACTCCCACCCCGACTCAACCGTTCCATGCCGGCGGAGCACGGCATGGATGCCCCCGCGCGGGATGCGGGAAGCCGTGGGGGCGGAAATCTGCCGATGGAGGGGTGGGACTGGGGAGTTTCGCCGCCGGAGGTAGCGCGTAGCCATGCTGGGGCCCCTCTGAGCCTCACGACCGACCGGGAACGGGGCGAAACGATCCGGCCTTTGAGGGGACAGCAATTCGCATGCCATGGCAAGAATTTCAAGGACTTCTGGGCTTAGGCCCGGGAGGGGCGGCGGCGGCGGCGGTCAGCCGCCAGGCGCCACTCGTAGACGATCGGGCTGGCCACGAACCAGGAGGAGTAGGACCCCACGAGGATGCCGAGGAAGAGGGCGAGGGCGAAATCGCGGAGCACCTCGCCTCCGGCGAGGAGGAGGGAGAGCACGGCGAGCAGGGTGGTCAGGGAGGTCATCAGGGTCCGGGCGAGGACCTGGTTGATGCTGGCATTGATCGTCTCGGCCAACGTCTCCCGCCGACGGGCCCGGAGGTTTTCCCGGATCCGGTCGTAGACGACGACGGTGTCGGTGAGCGAGTAGCCGGCTAACGTGAGGAGGGCCGTGACGACGAGGAGGGTGATCTCCGTCCCGAGAAGAAAGAAGACCCCGAGGACCGCCAGGACGTCGTGGAAGGTCGCGATGGTGGCCGCCACGCCGAAACGGATCTCAAAGCGCCAGGCAATGTAGAGGACGATCCCCACCAGCGAGATGATGATAGCCCACGAGGCGGCTTTCTGCAGTTCCCGGCCGATCACCGGCCCCACCTCGCTCGACCCCTCCACCTCCAGGGGGTTGCCGGGGAAGGCCGCCCGGAGCCCTTCCTGCACCCTCGCGGCGGTCCCCGCCGCCTCCCCCTTCGCCTTGAGCCGGACCAGGACCCGCCGTCCCCCCACAAACTGCTGGAGGTCGCTCTCCGCGAGGCCCCCCTGCGAGAGGGCCCCCCGGACCGCGCCCAGGTCCACCGGGTCCCGGAACCGGACCTGGACTGAAGTCCCCCCGGCGAAGTCAATCCCCAGGTTGGCTGCCCCCCTCCAGATTTGGACGAGGGCCACGAGCCCCAGGAGGATCAGGCCGGCCGACAGGAGGAAGGCCACCTTCCGCCAGCCGATGAAATCAATTTTGGTGTTGGTGAGCAGTTCCATCCCAGACGCCAAGCGCCCTAAATGCTCAGGCGGCGCACCTGCCACCGGCGCGTCATCCAGTCGAAGACCACCTTGGTCCCGACGATCGCGGTGAAGAGATTGATCATCACCCCCAGGGTGAGGGTGACCGCGAACCCCTTCACCGGCCCGGACCCGAAGAGGAAGAGGGCGAACCCGGTGATGAGGGTGGTCACGTGGGAGTCAACGATGGTCACCCAGGCCTTCTCGTAGCCGGCGTCAATCCCGGACCGGACCGTCTTGCCCAGGCGCAGCTCCTCGCGGATCCGCTCGAAGATCAGCACGTTGCTGTCCACGGCCATGCCAATGGTGAGCGCGATGCCGGCGATCCCCGGCAGCGTGAGGGTGGCCCGAATCATGGCCAGGGCCCCGAGGAGCAGGAGGAGGTTCAGGAGGAGCGCCGCATCGGCGATGAGGCCGGACCCTCGGTAGTAGAACGCCATCAGCAGGATCACCAGGAGGCCCCCCAGGAGGCTGGCCCGCACCCCGGCGGCGATGGAGTCCTGTCCCAGGGAGGGGCCCACCGTCAGGTTGGAGACGATGTTCACGGGGGCGGGCAGGGCCCCGGCCCGCAGCACGATGGCCAGGTCCCGGGCCTCCTCCATCGTGAACCGCCCGGTGATCTGGGCCTGGCCCGACGGGATTTTCTCCCTGATTTCCGGGGCGGAGTAGACGGTTCCATCCAGAATGATCGCCAGCCGGCGCCTGACGTTCTTCTCCGTGACCTCCGCGAACATCCGGGCCCCCTCCCGGTCGAACTCGATGCTCACGTACGGCTCATTCGTCCTCTGGTCGATCCGCACCTCGGCCGAAGTCAGGGTGTCGCCGGTCAGGAGGGTCTTCTGCTCCACAAGACGGGGAGTCCGCCGGATCACATTCCCCTTCTCATCCAGGACCTTCTCGTAGAGGATCTGGGAGCCCTCCGGGACCTTGCCGGCCAGCGCCTCCTCCGGGCTGTGCCGGTCGTCCAGGAGCTTGAACTCCAGAAGGGCGGTCTGCCCGATCAGGCTGAGGGCCCGCTGTGGGTCCTTGATCCCCGGCAGTTGGACCACGATCCGGTTCCCCCCCTCCCGCTGGATGAGGGGCTCCGCCACGCCGAACTGGTCCACCCGGTTGCGGATCTTCTCGACATTTTGGTCCACGGCCGCCGTGGCGATCCGGCTCGCCTCGGCGTCGCTGATGGTCAGGACGACTTCCCCCGGTTGTTCCCCGGGCCCCCGGGTCATCTCTCCGTACGCCCTCAGGACCGTCTCGGCCCTCTCCCGGTCCTTCGGATCGGGGAACCGGATCCGGAGCGTCCGCCCCCCCTCCGCGTCCACCATCACCCCCTGGAGGCCCTCGCGCTCGAAGCCGCGGCGCAGTTCGGCCCCCCGGCGGAGGATCGCGCTCCCGACGGCCTGGGCGGCGTCCACCTCCAGGACGAGGTGCATCCCACCCTGGAGGTCCAGCCCCAGATTGATCGGCTCGGGGGGCGGGGCGAGGATGAAGGGTCGGACGTACCCCCACCAGGAGGGGAGGCGCTGCGGGCCCACGAGCGAGGGAAACAGGTAGAGGAGGCTCAGGCCTGTGGTCAGGAGGAGAGCAACGAGGCGCCAGCCGATCGCCTGCTTCACCGGGGTCGTCCGCGCTTTAGAGACCGGGGAAGGCCTGGCCGCGTCCGGCCGGGGCGCGCTGCCTCCGGCGGAGGCCGGGCTCTACACAGTGCCCGGCGGGGGGCAGCCCGCGGCCCCTCCCTAGGAGGGCATGGCCGCGAGGGGCCGACGGTTGGCCTTTGCCGCCCGGTCGGCGGAGATCTTGTGGGGGAGTTTCCGGGTGGCGCCCGGCATGACCCCCCGCTTCATCTCCACGATGGAGGGGGTGGCGCAGCCGAACTGGAGTGCGGCGTACTCGACCCCCTCCTGGGGGTTGATCGCATTCCCGCAGGTGAAGATGTCCAGCGCCGCGTACCGGTACTCGGGCCAGGTGTGAATGGAGAGGTGTGACTCGGCGATGACCACGATGCCACTGACGCCGAAGGGGTTGAACTCGTGGAAGGCCACGTCCAGAACGGTTGCCTTGCAGGCCAGGGCTGCGGAGACCATGATGTCCTTCACCACATCCACGCGCTTCAGTTTATCCGGGTCACAACCGTGGAGCTCCACCAGAAGGTGCGTCCCCAAGGCGTGCAATCCCCCACCCCCTTTCCGTCTGCGGCAGCGGATGTCCGGCGAGAACCGCCTTCTCCGAGCCCCCAAGTTGCTTGCGTTTATAGCGCCTTTCCCCCAAAATGCAAGGAAATAAGAGACTCGCGCGCAATTTTTTTTGAGGTTCCCACGCTCCACCCGTTCCCCATACAGCAGCGCACGACCTTGCTGGTGGACGACGAGCGCCCGATCGTCACTCTCCTGTCGGAGTACCTCGCGTCCGAAGGCTTCCGGGTGCTGACCGCGCGGGCGACCAGGCCGCCTTCCAGGCAGCGGGGGCCGGGGTCCATCTCCTCAAGCCTTTCGAGCCGGAGCATCTCCTGGGCGAGATCCTGAAGCTGCGCCCGGCTTGACCCCCCGTTCCCGCAGGCGCCGGTTCCCCTCCCGCTCCAGGATCGTGACCATCAGCAGAATGATCACCCCCTGGGTAATGAGCAGGAGGGCGTCCCGGGTGTCCGCGCGGCGCAAGACCGTAGCGGCCAGCCCGAGGCAGACACTCATCCCGTAGATGAAGAGCACGGCCTGGGACCTCCGCCCGAAGAGGGCTTCCAGCCGGTGGTGGAGGTGGTCCCGTCCCACGTACTCGATCCAGCCCTTGAAGGAGCGGACTCTGCCGGATCGGATCCGGTCGAGGGTGATGTAGGTCATGTCATATATAAAGATGCCGAAGACCAGCAGGGGGGCCGTCAGGGCCACGACCGGGTCGTTCG
>CAZRDA010000141.1:0-5085 GCA_964598715.1 uncultured bacterium
TGTTCCGGCGCGACTGGCCCGGCGCTAACCGGATCCCGGCCTCGCGCCGCACCGCTTCCAGAGCCTCGATGGCGATCAGTGTGACCTCCCGATGCGGGCCGGGCTTGTCCGAGTAGGTCCCGACCTGCCGGAAGTAGCGGTCCCCCTCCAGGCCCTTGCCCGGCACCGCCTTCACCTCCGCCACCGCCTGCATCGGCTGACTCCCCCCCGGCGTGATGTAGATCCCCACCACCTCACCCTGCCACACGGTCCCTCCTCACCTCAGAAAGATTCGAAGCCATCGCCAGGAAGCGGCGGACATCGTCGAGCGAGAACTCCCTTTCAACCGGTCTTTGCCCCGGCCTGGTGCAGGGTATCCCAGTACAGCAACTCGTAGCCCTGGAGCAGGTAGGCGGCCCGCCGAATGAGGCCCGGCTCCACCCCCCGGGCCACGCCATCCGTGATCACCGCGGTCGCGGCCTCCTCGAATCCGGCGGGCGGCGTGGCGAACATGTCGAAGAAGGCGACGGCCGCAGAGGCCAGCCCGTAGCGGCTCTGCAAGGCGCGGGAGACCCGGCCGCAGTTGGCCCCCCAGGCCGGCAGGTTGACGAGGAAGGCGGCGGCGAACTCCGCCGCCGAGCCATAGCAGGCCAGCCAGGTGACGTAGGCGCTGTAGCCAAAGGCCCCCGGGACGGGGTCGGCAGCGCGCAGCGCCTCCTCGGTGAGGCCGAGCGCGGTGCCGAAGGCCTTCAGGTGCTCGAAGGCGGCTGCCTCCGCCTGGAGGGCGTGACGAAAGAAGTCCTGCGCGGCGCCCGCGGGAGCCCGGGCGACGGCTAACGCCACGCTCCGGAGATCACTGGCGATGATGTGGTACTGCTGGCGGGCGAATTCCTGGAGGCCCGCCCGAGAGACCTCCCCCCGCTCCAGGGCGCTCAGGTAGGGGTGGCCCACGATCCTCGCCTCCACCGGCCTCAGCTCCTCCCGTAACTCCCGGAGCAGACGCTGCACGTCCACCGGCATCGGTTCCCCTCTCCCTTACACCTCGCTCGCCCCGAGAAGATACGCCGGACCCCGATCTGCTGCCCCACCCCCGACGCGAGGGGCAAGACCAAGCCTCGTGTCCCGGGTGGCGGCAATCGTGATGCTGCAGGGAACGTCAGGGCCAGGAGCAGCGTCGCGCACAGGCCAGCGTCGTGGCTCCCGCATGGCTCCGGACTGCCGGATCCTCGCTATTATAGTTTTCCAACGGATGGGCTCAAGGGATTTCTGGCGGGGAAGAGGGCGCGCAGGCGCGCGAGTGCCCGCTCGCGCCCCAGGAGGGCCATGATCTCGAAGAGGGGCGGGCTCACGGTCCGGCCCGTCAGCGCGACGCGGGTGGCCTGGGCGACGACGCCGAGCCGGATCCCCTTCTCCTCGGCGAAGCCCCGGTAGCAGGCCTCGAGGGCCGCCGCGGTGAAGGCCGGCAGCGCCTCCAGGCGCGGGAGGAGGTCCCGGAGCAGCGCGCCGGCCTCGGGGGTGTGATGTTTGGTGGCCGCCTCGGGGTCCATCGGCACCGGCACATCAAACAGGAAGCCGGAGGACTCCGCCAGCTCCCGGAGCGTCTTCGCCCGCTCGCGGAACGCCACCACAACCGCCGTCCGCCAGGCTGCCTCCGTGGCCGTCACCGCCTCCGCGGGGACACCGGTGAGCACCCACTGCTCGGCGAGCAGGTCGGCCAGCCGGGCCGGGTCCGCCGCGCGCAGGTACTGGGCGTTCAGCCAGTCGAGCTTCCCCTGATCGAAGACGGCCGCCGCGTTCCCCACCTTCTCCAGCGTGAAGTGCCGGATCAGCTCCGCCCGCGAGAAGACCTCCTGGTCCCCGTACGACCAGCCGAGGCGGGCCAGGTAATTGACGACGGCCTCGGGGAGGTAGCCCGTCTCCCGATACGCCATCACGGAGGTGGCGCCGTGCCGCTTCGACAGGCGAGCCCGGTCGGCGCCGAGGATCAGGGGGATGTGGGCGAAGCGGGGGAGCGGCAGACCGAGGTGCCGGTACACCTGGATCTGGCGGGGCGTGTTGGGGATATGGTCATCCCCCCGGATGACGTGGGTGATCCCCATCTCGGCGTCATCCACGACCACGGCGAAGTTGTAGGTGGGGATGCCGTCCGATCGCACGAGGATAAAATCGTCCAGGTCCGCGTTCTGGAAGGTGATGGGGCCGTGGACGAGATCCTCCACCACGGTCTCCCCCTCCGGCTCCGTCCGGAGGCGCAGGGCGGCGGCGCGGCCATCCTTCCGGTGGCCCCGCTCGCGGCAGCGCCCGTCGTACTTGGGGGAGCGGCCCGCGGCGAGGGCCTCCTTGCGGCGCGCCTCCAGCTCCTCCGGCGTGCAGAGGCACCAGTACGCCTCGCCCCCTGCCAGGAGCCGCTCTGCCGCGGCCCGATAGAGGTCCATCCGCTCCGCCTGGCGGATGGGGCCCTCGTCCCAGTCCAGCCCGAGCCACGTCAGCCCATCCAGGATGGCCCGCACGGACTCCTCGGTGGAGCGCTCCGCGTCGGTGTCCTCGATCCGGAGGATGAAGGTCCCCCCGTGGTGGCGGGCGAAGAGCCAGTTGTAGAGGGCCGTCCGGGCTCCGCCCACGTGGAGGAAGCCGGTGGGGCTGGGGGCGAACCGGACGCGAACGATCCCGGGCGACATGCTCCGCTCCTTGAGGCGGACAGGGCGCCTCAGGAGTAGCAGAAGGTCCCAGACCCGTCAACGCCTTTCCCGGAGCCACCGGTGCCTTGTGCCGGTCTGGCCCCGTGCCAAGGCGAAGGCTTGACCTGGACCGGACCCTCCAATATCATGACGACATCCATCAAAGCGATTGCGTGGGGGCAGGGGCCTGCGGGCGGAGTGGGGTGTGCCGTGGCGGCGGTCGTTCTGGAGAACCTGACGAAGCGGTACGACGAGATCGTGGCGGTCCAGACCGTGAGTCTGGAGATCCAGGACCGGGAATTCGTGGTCCTGGTCGGGCCGTCGGGGTGCGGGAAGTCCACCACCCTCCGGATGATCGCCGGCCTCGAGGAGATCAACGAGGGAAAGATCTACATCGGCGGGCGCCTGGTCAACGACGTCCCCCCGAAGGACCGGGACATCGCCATGGTCTTCCAGAACTACGCCCTCTACCCCCACATGTCGGTCTATGACAACATGGCCTTCGGCCTCAAGCTCCGGAAGTTCCCCCGGGAGGAGATCACCCAGCGCGTCCGGGAGGCGGCGGAGATCCTGGGGATCCAGGAGCTCCTCCACCGCAAGCCCAAGGCCCTCTCGGGGGGCCAGCGGCAGCGGGTCGCGGTGGGGCGGGCGATCGTCCGCAAGCCGCAGGTCTTCCTCTTCGACGAGCCGCTCTCCAATCTGGACGCGAAGCTGCGGGTGCAGATGCGGGTCGAACTGAAAAAGCTCCACCAGCGCCTGGAGGCGACCATCGTCTACGTGACCCACGACCAGGTGGAGGCGATGACGATGGGGGACCGGATCGTGGTGATGCGGGACGGCCGGATCCACCAGGTGGGCCCGCCGCTCGAGGTGTACGAGCACCCCGTGAACCGGTTCGTGGCCGGGTTCATCGGCTCCCCGGCCATGAACTTCATCCCGGCGAAGGTCGAAGCGGCCGACGGCCGCCTCAGCCTCCAGGCCGACGGCTTCCGGGTCCCCGTGCCGGGTGCCCGGGCCCCCGCCCTTCGCCCCTACGCGGGTCGGAACGTCATCTTCGGTATTCGACCCGAGGACGTCACCGCCGTTACCGGCACGGACGGCCGCCCGACCATCGAGGCCATCGTGGAGGTGGTGGAGCCGCTCGGGGCCGAGATCCTCCTGGATTTGCGGGCCGGCAGCGACACCCTCACCGCCCGCGTGGATCCCCGCCTCGCGGTTCGGGCCAAGGACCGCATCCGCCTCGCCCTGACCGAAGAGAAGATGCGCTTCTTCGATCCGGAGACCGAGCAGGTGATCCGCTGACGGCCCCGTCGCCCGGTCGAAGGCTCCCCGCGTGACCGGCGCCGCTGACCTGCATCTGCACTCCCACTATTCCGACGGCTCCTTCGCCCCGGCAGAAGTGGTCCGGCGCGCGGCCGCCGCCAATCTCACCGCCATCGCCCTCACCGACCACGACACCGTGGACGGGCTGCCCGAGTTCCTGGCGGCCGCGGCGGCCGCCGCCAATCTCACCGCCATCCCGGGCGTCGAACTGTCCGTAGACGAGGGGGACCTGGAGATCCACTTTCTGGGGTATCTCGTCCGCTGGGAGGATGCCGCGTTCCGGGCGGCCCTGGCGCGCTTCGCCGCGGAGCGGCGGACCCGGGCAGCCACGATGCTCTCGCGGCTTCAGGCGATGGGGGCGCGGGTTCCGATGGAGGCGGTCGAGCGAGCGGCGGGGCGGGGGACGCTCGGGCGGCCGCACGTGGCCGCGGCGCTGGTCGAGGCAGGCGTCGTGGGGAGCGTCCAGGAGGCGTTTGACCGCTACCTCGGGAGAGGCAGGCCGGCCTACGTCCCCCGGACCGGCTTCACAGCGGACGGGGCGATCGCCCTCATCCGGGCGGCCGGGGGGATCCCCGTTGTGGCCCACCCGGTCCGCTCCGGCATCCTGGGCGAGGTCCCGCGTCTCGTCCGGCAGGGCCTCCGGGGCCTGGAGGCCTACCACCCCGCCCAGGACGCAGCCGATACGCTCGCCGTCTGCCGGAGCGCGGAGGAGCACGGCCTGCTGCTCACGGGAGGCTCCGACTGGCACGGGGACGCTCACGGAGCAGCGTCCCCGGGGAGCATCCGTCTCCCCTGGGAGCACGTGCAGCGGCTGTACGCCGCCGCCGGGCAGCAGCCTCCGCCCTCAGCGGCCGGCCCGCCCCCTTAGGTCTTTCCGGGGCCCCCGTCGGCCTCGTCAATCAGCATGACCGGAATCCCATCCCGGACGGGGTAGCGGCGGCCGCACTGCGTGCAGACGATCCGCTGCGCCGGCTCGTCCAACCGCACCTCCGCCTTGCAGGCGGGGCAGGCCAGGATCTCCAGCAGCTCCTTGTCAATCATTCTCTCCCCCTAGAGAAGCCCGGACTCGGTGAGCGCCCGGCGAATCTCGGCCCGCTCCGACTCC
>CAZRDA010000142.1:0-5083 GCA_964598715.1 uncultured bacterium
CGTCTGGCAGGATATGCAACTGCTGCAGCGCGAGCTCGCGCGGCTCACCGGCCGCCCCTAGTGCGCGTCGGGACTTCCGGGCCAGAAAAACAGGGCGCCGACCGCGTGGAGCGGATGACCATCGCCCCAGCGCGCGAGCGGCAACCAACGGTTCCGACAGCAATGGCCAAAGGTCAAAACAGTCCGGCCCACCTCCCGGGTGCCGGAACCCCGGCCCCTTACGCGGCGGTCGCGCTCCCGCTCCCCCTCCCTGCTCCCCTCACCTACAGCATCCCCGGGGGACTGGCCCCGGCCCTCCGGGCTGGCGTGCGCGTCCGGGTTCCGCTGGGACGGCGCCAGGTCACCGGGTACGTGGTCGGGTTCCCGGCGGAGGCCCCGCCCGCCCGGCTGCGGCCGATCGTGGAGGTCCTGGACGAGCGTCCCGTCCTGGACGAGCATCTCCTCGAACTGACCCGCTGGACGGCAGACTACTACTTCGCCCCGTGGGGCGAGGTCATCCGGGCCGCCCTTCCCCCGGGACTGACCACGGCCACTCGCCAGGTCATCCAGTTCACCCCCGGGACGACGCCCGCCGCCCTCCTCGCCGCAGACGATTCGCCGGCGACGGAGTGGCTCGCCACCCTCCTGACGCGCGGGGCCGCCGTCCCGGTCCAGGCCCTTGCGCGCCGCGTGGGGCCGGCCGCGGCGCGCGCGAGCCTGACCCGCCTCGCCCAGGGCGGCTTTCTCCACGTCGAGCCGGTCCTTCCGGCGCCCCGGGACCAGCCCCGCACGATCCGCTGCTACGCCCTGGCAGTCTCCCCCGAGGAGGCGCGACGGCAGGCCGAGGCCCTCCGGAGTCGCGCCCCCCGCCAGGCTGAGGTCCTCGAGCGCCTCCTGCAGGCAGGAGGCGAACTCCCCGCGGGGGAACTCCGCCGCGGGACCCGCACGGCCGCCGCCGAGCGCGCCCTCCTGAGCCGTGGTCTGCTCAGTCCCCGCGCCCGCGAGGTGCCGCGGGACCCGCTGGCCGACTACCCGGTGGAGGCAAACGAGCGCCCGCTCCCCCCGACCCCGGCGCAGGCAGAGGCCCTCAGCGCCATCCTGGCGGCGCTCCGGTCCGGCCGCTTTGCCGCCTTTCTCCTCTTCGGCGTGACCGGGAGCGGAAAGACCGAGGTGTACCTCCAGGCGATCGCCGCCGCCCTCGCGGCGGGCCGCCAGGCGCTGGTCCTGGTCCCCGAGATCGCCCTGACCCCGGCCGCCACCGCCCGCTTCACCGCCCGATTCGGCCGGCGCGTCGCCCTGCTACACAGCGGGCTCCGCCCGGGAGAGCGCTTTGACGAGTGGCGGCGCATCCGGGCCGGCGAGGCCGACATCGTGGTCGGGACCCGCTCCGCGGTCTTCGCACCCCTCCCCCGCCTCGGCCTCCTCGTCGTGGACGAGGAGCAGGACGGCGCGTACAAGCAAGAAGACGTTCCCCGCTACCACGCGCGGGACGTGGCGGTCATGCGGGCGCGCCTCCTGGGCTGCCCCGTCCTCCTGGGCTCCGCCACTCCCGCGTTGGAGTCGTACGCCAACGCCGAGCGGGGGCGCTATGACCTCCTGAGGCTGCCGGCGCGCCTCGGGGAGTCCCGCCTCCCCACGGTCCGCGTGGTGGACATGCGCCAGGAGCTGGCCAAGGCGCGGCGCCTCCCTCTCCTCTCCCCCCTCCTCAGGGAGCGGATGGCCCACCAGCTCGGGCGCGGCGGGCAGGTCCTCCTCCTGCTGAACCGGCGGGGGTATGCCGCCGCTCTCCTCTGCCGCGACTGCGGGCTGATCCTGCGCTGCCCCCGCTGCAGCGTAAGCCTCACCTGGCACGCGACCGTCGCCCGCGCCCTCTGCCACCACTGCGGGTCTTCCCGCAAACTGCCGGACGCCTGCCCTGAATGCCGGGGGAGTCGGGTGCGGCACTTCGGCGTCGGGACGGAGCAACTCGAGCGGGTCGTCCTGGAGACGTTTCCCGGCGCGCGGGTCGCCCGGATGGACCGGGACACCACGGTCGGGGCCGCGGGATACCGGGGCATCCTCTCGCGCCTGGCCGCGGGGTCTCTCGACGTGCTGGTCGGGACCCAGATGATCGCCAAGGGGCACGATTTCCCCGGGGTGACGCTCGTGGGGGTGCTCGCCGCTGACATCACGCTCAACCTGCCGGACTACCGGGCAGGGGAGCGGACGTTTGCCCTTCTCACCCAGATGGTGGGGCGCTCGGGACGGGGGCGGGACCCGGGGGAGGGGATCATCCAGACGTTCGCCCCGGAGCACTACGCCATCCGCACCGCCCTGGCGCAGGATTACACCGCCTTCTACCGCGAGGAGGCGCCGATTCGCCGGGCCCTTCGCCTTCCGCCCTTCACGCGCACCGTGCGCCTGCTCTGCAGCGCCCCGGCCGAGGGGAGCGCGCGGGCTGCTGCGGAGCGCCTGGCCGGGCTCTTGCAAACCCGCGGCGGCGTGGAGGTGGACGGTCCGGCCCCTGCCCCCCTGCTTCGCCTCCGGGGTGTCTATCGGTGGCACCTCCTCGCGAAGGGACGGGTCGCCAGCACGCTGCATCGGGCGGTCCGAGCGGCGCTCGCGGGCGGACCCCCTTCAGGGCGCCAGGGCCTCCGGATCGAGGTGGACGCCGATCCACTGGACCTCCGGTAACGCCGCGAAGATGAAGGTCTTGGCGCCCCGGCCGCGTTGACATTTCTCCTGTGTCTGTTATGATCGCTTCCATCGGGTGTTCGGTGGCATCCGCGCGGTCCCGAGCACTGATCACCCAGGAAGATACCGCCGGAGGGGCGTGAGCCATGGAGAGGGAGCCAGCGCGCCTACATCCCGCTCCCGATTCCCCCGACGGTCGCTTCCTCAAGGATCTCGAGGAGGGGATGATCGGCCTCAACAAGACCGCTCGGGACCTCGCCTTCTACCCCGCCAGTCATCCATCCCTCGCCCACTCCCTCGACCGTGCGTGCCACAACATCATCGGGCTGCTGACCCACCACGCCCCGCTCACCATCACGGTAACCCGCGAGAGCCTCCAGTACGGAAAGCTGCCACTCGGGAAAGACAACAGCTTGCTCCGGCAGTTTGCCGCCGACCTCCACCTGCGACGGATCCAGCGGATCCTCTTCGCCAAGGGCCTGGATGCGGCAGAAGTCCTCGGGTTTCTGGAGATGCTCTCGATGGACCCGAAGCACTTGATGCAGGAGGGAGGGCCGGTCCGGGTCCTCCAGGCAAAGGGCGTCTCGCGGCTGCAGATCTCGGAGCTCGAAGTGCGCTTCCATGACGAGCCACAGGCGGCGGCCCCGGCCGTTCTCGACCAGGTGGTCGGGGACCCGGCGGAAGCCGTGGCGCCCCCGGAGCCCGCCGAGGTGGCCTCCGAACCGCCCCCGCCCGAGGAGCCACCCACGCTAGAAAACCTCCTGAACCACCTGGAGGACGCCTGGGACGTGGCGACCTACCAGCGGGCAGCAGCCAGGCTCATCGAGTGGGGCCGCACAGCCCGCACCGGCGACGACCTCGAAGCCTTCGTCCGGATTTTCTCCGCCTTCGTGTTCCACACCCACCCGCAGAGCGTGAAGCCGCCCTGGGTCCGGCCAGAGGCGGAGCACGCCATCACCGCCCTGGGAGATCCCTCGGGCATCGAGTACCTCATCCGGAAGCTCTGCCAGAAGGACCACGCCCTCGACGACGACCTCATCTTCCTGCTGGTGGCGTTGGGAGATGCGGCCGTCCCGCCCCTGGTGGAGCGGCTGGCGGAAGAGGAGACACTCTCGGCTCGACGCAAGCTGATGGGCACCCTCTCCCGCCTGGGCCCGGTCGCGCTGCCCCGCCTGACCGCTGCGCTCAAGGACAGCCGCTGGTACCTGGTCCGGAACCTGGCCCTGGTGCTGGGAAATATCGGCCTGCCGAAGGCCATCCCATCGCTCCGCTCTGTCCTGGCACACGCCGACCTCCGCGTCCGCAGGGAAGCGGTGAAGGCCATGACCCGCATCGGAACCTCCGCCGCGGCCGATGCCCTCCTCGAGCGCCTGGGAGACCCCGACCCCGGCGCGCGGCAGAGCGTGATGGCCGCCCTGGGCACCCTCAAGGTGACCCGGGCCATCGGCCCCCTGGCCGAGGTGGCGCGCCACTTCTCCGCCCTTGCCAAGGAGGTGGAGACGCAGAAGGCCGCCATCCTGGCCCTGGGGGCCATCGGGGATCCCCAGGTGGTTCCGGGGCTCGTCGCGCTTCTGTGCCGGCAGACCTGGCTGAACCGGCGCCTAAACGAAGAGGTCCGAGCAGCCGCGGCCGCGGCACTGGGGATGGTGGGAGGCGAACAGGCAACGGCGGCCCTCCTGGCGGAGGCCAAGCGGGGGAAGGGTCCCGTCCCCAGCGCCTGCCAGGTCGCGCTCGACCGTCTGATGGGGGCAGGCTGAGAACGCCGTGAATCCAGACTGGACACACCACGTCGAGGCATTCCTGCGAAGCGTCAACGCCGCGCTTCGGAGCCTCTCCCTCTACCCGGCCGCCCACCCCGCAGCGGGGAAGTCCTTCGAGAAGGTGGGCGAGGCTCTCAGCACGCTCCTCCGCGATGCCGACCGCTTCACCCTCAACGTCCTTGAGGGAGAGCTGGTGGTGGAGGGGGCGCCGGTCCTCAGCAGCCATGACCTGCACCGCGTCCTGGCGGAGCGCCTGGCCGCCAGAGGGGTCGGGTCTCTGGCGTTCCTCCGAGGCGTCACCGTGGCCGACCTGAAGCGGCTCTGCCTCTGCCTCACCCAGGAGCCGGAGAGCCTGAAGCAGGCGGGGGGGATCGGGGCCATCCTCGCGAAGGACGGGGTCACCCGGATCGAGGTGAAGGGGGGGACGGCGACCACGGAAGCGGCAGAGGAGCCGGAAGCGGAGCCGGAGGGCCTGGACCTCCTCCAGTCGCGCCTCATCTACAACAACGCCCGCAATGCCACGCGAAAGGTCTTCGCGGAGGCCCGGCTGGGGCGGGTCCCCTCCAGCACCGAGGTAAAGGAGGTCGTCCAGGCGATGGTGGAGGGGGTCCTGAAATCCCGCCACTCCCTCCTGGCCCTCACGATGATCAAGTCCTACGACGAGTACCTCT
>CAZRDA010000143.1:0-5083 GCA_964598715.1 uncultured bacterium
TCCTGACGATCAAAGGCAAGCCGGTCGAGACCGTGGCCGACGCCCGGGTCACCTATATCAAGCTGACAGGGGAGCAGCTCGAGACCCAGGGCCAGAAGCGGTTCGGATTCACCACCGACAATATCAAGGTCCGCGCGAAGTTCGCGACCACCTTCACCAACCACGGGATGCAGATCCCGCAGCTCCTCTTCCTGAAAGTGTCCAATGACATCCAGCTCGAGACGGATCTGACCTTCGTCCGCCAGTAGGGGAGCCCGTGGGCCGTGCGAGCGCCCGGCGAGGGAGCCTGCTCGCGGCCCTGCGCTCCCCGGCCCCGGCCGCCGGGGCGGCCCCGTAACCTCGGCGTAACCTGGCGTCCCTCGCCCGCTTGATTTTCGGCCGCACGGGCCATATCATACCCTCACCTTGAGGCCGGGGCGGCCGCCCCGGCGGGGATTGTCCCGCGCCATGTTTCCCAGCAGAAGGAGGGCTCCTATGAGGCCACGTGTACCCGGGGGGAGGATGCTCGGTATTCCGGTCGTGTTGGTCTTCGGGTTGGTTCTGGGGTGGGTCGGCTTCGCGACGGCCCAGCAGGTGACCCTCAACGTCGTGACGGCCGGCGACACGAACATGCACGACCTCCAGCGCACGATCTTCGCGCCCGAGTTCGAGAAGCGGAACCCCGGCGTGAAGGTCAACGCGGTCGGGAGCGGCCCGGGGGAGCCGGGCAGCCGCGTGATCGTGAACAAACTCAAGAGCCAGAAGGACGCCGCGGTGGCCAAGTGGGACGTGGACGTGGCCATCGTCCACCAGATCGTGATGGCGGAGTTGATCCAGCAGGACCTGGTGGCCAAGTACGGCCCGGAGATCGCCACCTATAAATTGATGACCGCCGCGGATGGCCGGAACGCCCTGGGCTTCAACGTGGAAGGCTACGTGATGCCGATGTTCCACAGCCAGGTGGTCCTGGCCTACAACCCGGAGATGGTGAAGACCCCCCCGAGTACCTTCGAGGAGTTGGTCGCCTGGATCAAGGCCAACCCGAAGAAGTTCGGCTACAACGGGGTCAAGGGGGGGATGAGCGGCGTGGCCTTTACGACCGGCTGGGCCTACTGGAAGACCGGCCAGTACGAGAAGTACGCCAAGGGGCCCTACGAGAAGGGCGCTCAGGCCGGCTGGCCGGCCGCCATCAAGGAACTGAAGGGGCTGCCCGTGGTCCTGACCACGGGCAACAACGACACCCTGGACCGGCTGAATCGGGGCGAGATCGCCATGGGCCCGGTCTGGGTGGACATGCTGATCAACTTGAAGAACGAGGGTCGCATGGATCCCAAGATCCGGATGAAGTTGATCTCGCCGGGCTTCCCGGGGCAGCCGATGTACCTGGTCGTGCCGAAGCAGGCCGCCAACGCCCAGGTCGCCAGGAAGTACGTCGAGTTCATCACCTCGCCGGAGATGCAGGCCAGGGTGATCGTGGAGCGGAACGGCTGGTACCCGGGCATAGACGGCAAGCACGTGCTGCCCCACGTTTCGGACAAGTCCAAGGCCCTGCTCTTCCAGGACGTGCCGCCGGATGTGCTGGGAAAGTACGGCCTCTCCTTTCCCCTGAGCGCGTACTTCAAAGACCTCCTGACGGCCTACGAAGAGAACTGAGCACGGCGGGCTGACGGCCGGGGGCTGCGGGCGGAGCGCGTTTCCGCCCGCCGCCCCCCGCCCGCAGCCCTTAGCCCATGCGACCCTCCCGGTTCCTGAGTCTCGCCATCGCGGCGCCCCCCCTGGCCATCGTCGTCTGGCTGTTCTTCCTCCCGTTCCTCTCCTCGGCCCACCTGAGTGTTCTCCGGGACGGCGAGTGGTCGTTGCAGAACTACGCCCTGGTCTGGCGCCTCTACAAGTTCGACGTCCTCTACACGCTCTGGATCTCCCTCGTCAGCCTCGTCCTGGTCATCGGCATCGCCGTCTTTGTCTGCGGCTACCTGCGCATCGTGGGGCACCGGGCGGTGGAATTCCTCTTCAAGGTCCCCCTCTTCGTTCCCTTCGTGGTCGTGGGCCACGGCATGCGGGTCCTCCTCGCCCCCCGCGGCACCCTCAACTCCGCCCTGGCCCAGTTCGGCCTGGTGAATCTAAACGACCCGCCGTCCATCGCCTTCACCTGGCTCGGCATCGTGGTCTCGCTCGTCTGGAAGAACCTCGCCCTGGCGGTCCTGCTGGTCCTGGGGTCCTATCGGGCGGTGGACGAGGCGTACCTCGAGGCGGCGCGCAACTTCGGCGCATCCGCCTACCGGCAGATCAAAGATGTCCTGCTCCCGATGGCGGCCCCCTCCCTCGTCGTAGCCTCGGCCTTCATGTTCACCTCCATGCTGGCCTCCTTCTCGATCCCCCTCATGATCGGCGGCGGGGAAGCCCCCCAGATGCTCATGGTGGACGTGTACTACCGGATCAACTACCAGGACGACCTGGGGACGGCCAATGCGCTGGGGATGGTGTCGTACCTTCTGGCGATGGGAGTGGCGGGCTACTACCTCCGGACCATCACGGTCAAGGAGTTCTAATGCGGCGGGCGAGCCTCCGGATGGCGGGCACGGTCCTCGTCGCCTTCATCACGATCGCCCCCCTTTCGAGCCTGGTCATCTGGTCGTTCACCCAGAAGTGGTTCTGGCCCCACCCGTTCCCGCAGGAGATGGGTCTCTTCTACTGGAGGAAGGTCCTGGAGGGGGATCTCTTCCGGGCGCTGCAGTCCGGGTTCCTGATCGCGGTGATCGTCACCGCCCTCACCCTGGTTCTGACCGTGCCGCTCGCGTACGTGCTTGCCCGGTATCCGATCCCCCTCAAGGCGGTGATCTTGATGATCTTTCTGCTGCCGCACGCCTTCCCGCAGCTCCCGGTGTTCGTGAACTCCACCACGCTCCTGTACCGAGTGAACCTGGCGGCCAAGATCTCCGGCGTGGTCCTGATCCACATGGTGGGGGCGCTGGTCTATGCCGTCTGGACCATGACGGCCGTCTTCAAGTCCATCCCGGAGAGCCTGGAGGAGGCGGCCATGAACCTGGGCGCCTCCCGGCTCAAGACCTTCTTCACGGTCTCCCTCCCCCTCGCGACCCCGGGGCTCATCGCCAGCACGCTGCTGGTGTTCCTGTATTCCCTGGACGAGTTCACCGGCACCCTGCTCGTGGGGAGCCCCTTCGTCCTCACGCTGCCGGTCTATATGTACCGGACGTCGGTCGGCTATGAGCTCCAAGTCGCCTCGATCGCGGCGTTGATCCTGATGCTCCCGGGCATCCTGCTCCTGGTCGTCCTGGAGCGCTACCTGAAGGCGGAGTACCTCTCCATGTTCGGGCGGCTCTAATGCAAGTGACATGAGTGGTGTGACAGAGGGTCCGGGTGGCGCCGGCGACAGGACCCGGACCTTGTCACTTTCGTTCTGTCGTTTGTATTAGGGGCTGCGCCGGGGGAACCGTGGAAGTCCGGGTCGAGGGGCTCAGGAAGCGCTACGGGCGCGTCGCCGCTCTGGATGGGGTGAGCATCGCCTTTCCGAGCGGCGGGCTCACCGCCATCCTCGGGCCGAGCGGCTGCGGGAAGACCACGCTCCTTCGAAGCCTGGCCGGCTTCATTCCGGTGGATGGGGGGCGGGTCCTCTTCGGGGGAGAGGACGTGACGCTCCTCCCCCCGCAGGCCCGGGGGACCGCCATGGTCTTCCAGAGCTACGCCCTCTGGCCCCACATGACGGTCTCCGACAACGTGGCCTACGGTCTGCGGCTGAAGGGGCTACCCGAGGAGGAAGTGCGGGCCCGGGTGGAGAAGGTGCTCCACCTGGTGGAGATCGGCCACCTGGCGGGGGTGATGGACCGGAAGCCGGCTGCGCTCTCGGGGGGGCAGCAGCAGCGGGTGGCGCTCGCGAGGGCGCTCGTGGTGGAGCCCAGGGTCCTCCTGATGGACGAGCCGCTCTCGAACCTGGACGCGAAGGTCCGCCAGCGCCTGCGGGTGGAGGTGCGGCGACTCCAGAAGGCGGTCGGGATCACCGCCATCTACGTCACTCACGACCAGGAGGAAGCGCTCGCCATCGCCGACACCGTCGTCCTCATGGACGCGGGCCAGGTCGTGCAGATGGGGAGCCCCCAGGAGATCTACTTCCAGCCCCGGACCGCCTTCGCGGCCGAGTTCCTCGGGGTCAGCAACCAGTTGCGGGGGACCGCCGAGGCTGGCGCCCTGGCCATCGGCGCCCAGCGGCTCGCCTACACCGCCACGGTCCGCGGTCCTGCAATCATGGTCTTCAAGGCCAGTGATGCCACCCTGGTGCGAGGCGGCCTTCCCGGCGAGCACGGGGAGGTGGCCCTGCGAGGGAGCCTGGAGGAGCGCCTCTTCCTCGGTGCGGTGTATCGGCACTACGTGCAGGTGGAGGGGGAGACCGTGATGGTGGACGGCGCGGAACCGGTGGACCCCGGCCCGGTCACGGTCTGCATTCCGGCGGCAAAGCTTCAGGTTTACGCCGCGCCCGCCGCGGGCGAGTAGGGAACGAACTCCCGCGCCACCTCTACCGGCCCGCGGAAGGCCCGGGCCGCCTGCTTCCGCAGCGCCTCCGGGCTGTGCGGCCCCCACGGGTCGAGGTGGGTGAGGATGAGCCGGCCCACTTTGGCCTCCCGCGCGACGCGCCCCGCCTCCGCCGCCGTGCTGTGCCCGAATCGCGTCTCCTCGTGGATCTGCCCCCCGAAGGTGGCCTCGTGCACGAGGATATCGGCCTCCCGCGCCAGAGTCACGACGGCGGCGGAGGGCCTTGTGTCGCTGCTGTACACCACGGTCCCCCGCTCACCCTTGGCCGCGAAGGTTACCCGCAGCGCGGAGTTCGGGATGCTGTGCTCGACCGGCGAGGCCTCCACCCTCAGTGTGCGGCCCTCCAGGACCGGCGCCTCCGGCCGCGCCTCGATCTCCACGATCTCCAGGGGGAAGGCGCCGCTGCCGTGGATCGGGAACAGGTCGGTGTAGCGGCGAATGATCGCCGCCGGCTCGGGAAGGGCGTAGATGGTCAGGAGGGTCCGGCGGCCGGTCAGCCACAAACTGTGGATCAGGGACGGGAGGCCGTAGATGTGGTCCACGTGGGCATGGGTGATGA
>CAZRDA010000144.1:0-3831 GCA_964598715.1 uncultured bacterium
GCTTCCGGATCTCCCGTTCCAGAAACTCCCGCCCCATCGCCACGCCCCGGGTCCGTTCCGCGGTCTTGAGCCAGGCCCTGATCCGGCCCCGGGCTCGGGGGGTGTGGACGATCTTCAGCCAGTCCTTGCTCGGGTGCTGCTGCGGGGAGGTGATGATCTCCACGATGTCGCCGTTCTGCAGTTCGTAGCGGAGGGGGACGATCCGGCCGTTCACCTTGGCGCCGGCGCAGTGCAGCCCGATGTCGGTGTGGATGCTAAAGGCGAAGTCCACGGGGGTGGCCCCGCGCGGGAAGGCTTTCACGGCCCCTTTCGGCGTGAAGACGTACACCTCGTCCGGGAAGAGGTCCACCCGGATCGTGTCCATGAACTCCCGGGGATCCTTCAGATCGTGCTCCCAATCCAGCAGTTGCCGGAGCCAGACGAAGGACTTGTCGGCGGGATCCAGGTGCGCCTTCCCCTCCTTGTAGGCCCAGTGGGCCGCGATCCCCTCCTCCGCCGTGGTGTGCATCTCGAGGGTCCGGATCTGGATCTCCACCGGCTCCCCCCGGGGGCCGATCACGGTCGTGTGAAGGGACTGATAGCGGTTGGACTTGGGGACGGCGATGAAGTCCTTGAAGCGGCCGGGAATCGGCTTCCAGAGGGTGTGGATGATCCCGAGGGCGCCGTAGCAGTCCTTCACGCTTCCCGTAATCGCCCGCACGGCGGTGAGATCGTAGATTTCGTCGAACTCCCTCCCCTGGTCCTGCATCTTCTTGTAGATGCTGTAGAAGTGCTTGGGGCGGCCGGTGATCTCGGCCCGAACCCCTACATCCTCCAGACGTCCCTTCAGGATGGCGATGACCTCATTGATCTCCCCCTCCCGCGCCGCCCGCTTCTTCGCCACGCGCCCCTGAAGGTCCCGGTAGGCCTCCGGGTCCAGGTAGCGCAGAGCCAGGTCCTCTAACTCAACCTTGATCCGGGCGATCCCCAGGCGGTTGGCCAGCGGCGCGTAGATGTCCAGGGTCTCCTTCGCGATGGCCCGCTGCTTCGCCTCGGAGAGGGAGTCGAGCGTCTGCATGTTGTGGAGGCGGTCAGCGAACTTGATGAGGATGACCCGGATGTCCTTGGACATGGCCAGGAGCATCTTCCGGAACGACTCGGCCTGCCGGTCCTCGCGGCTGGCGAGGGGCAGTTTGCTGATCTTGGTGACCCCGTCCACGAGGCCCGCCACCTCGTCCCCGAACAGGGAGCGGATCTCCTCGATCGTGGCCCGCGTGTCCTCGACCGCGTCGTGCAGGAGCCCGGCGGCGATGCTGCAGGTATCCAGGCGCAGGTCGGCCAGGTTCTCCGCGACGGCCAGGGGGTGGGAGAGGTATGGCTCGCCGGAGCGCCGCTCCTGGCCCCGGTGGGCCTTGGCCGCGAAGACGTAGGCCCGCTGGATGGGCGTCAGGTCCGCGCCGGGGCTGTAGGCCTCAACCTTCTCCAGGATGCTCTGAAGGCGGTCCATAGCCGGCGGCGACACGGCCGGGGTGGGGTACAACTCGGCCTCAGACATGGGGCTAAGTTAGCACAACCTTTCTCGAAAATCCATCGCGTGCGCTGCCCCCCCACGGAAGCCTCTAGTACCAAGGTACGATTGACGGCGAGTGTCTGGGGCGGCATCATGCCTGGACCGATGCTGGGCTCTGCGCGCGGGTCGTTGCCCGCAGTGGCGGGGCGGCCGGGATGCAGGGAGGGATGACACCGTGGGGGGTTCTCAAGCGGGTGGCCGGAAACTGGCGGGGATGGCTGACCCCGCCAAACCCTCGACATCCAAGCCTTCCGGAGGGTGGATATTGTCGCTCTCCATTCTGGGCAACTCCCTCTCCTCCGTCCCGCAACTGGTTCGCAGGTGCGTCAATCGGGTCTCCCAGCGGCGGTCATCGGTAGTTGCCGTACTCAGCCATACATCCGTTGCGCCTCTTTCTGGCACCGGCACGGGGGTTGCACCCCAGGGACCCGGAGGTTGAGACCAATGCGGCAGCGGACAGAACCAGAGCGTCTATCGGCGAAGGTCTCCCGTGACACCCGGGGCTTCAACGCCGCCGAGCTGGCGGTGGTGGTCCTCCTTGTGGGCATCATGGGAGTGGTCGCCACCCCACTCGTAAATAAGGTGATCGACAAAAACCGACTCGACGGGGCGGCCAGCAAGATCGCGGGCGACCTCCGTTACGCCCAATCCCTGGCGGTCTCCCGGGGCAACATGTACCGTCTGGTCACGGACACCGGTTCCTGCACGACCCAATCCGGCCAGACCCGGTACCGCATCGAGCGGAGCACCGATGGGGGGGCCTCCTGGAGCGCGATCACCGACGCGACGATCGCCGAGAAGACTACCGCCTCCCAGTGCTACCGGCTGTCCTCGGAGTTTCCTGGAGCCACCCTCGCAAGTATCACCGGTACCCCAAGCTCCCCGACGGTCACCGAGGTCCGGTTCAATTCCCGCGGGACCTGCACGAACTGCACAGGCGCCAACCCTCCTCTCCGCGTGACGGTTTCGAGCCCCTATGGGACGAAGATCGTCCAGGTCAGGACCACAGGGAGCGTGGACATCCAATGAAAATGACGACATTGAACCTGAAGGCGAGGGGGATGGCGCGGGGCCCGGCGGGCGGCAATCGAGGCTTCTCCGCCCTGGAGGTCCTCATCGCCGCCACCGTCACCGTCGTGGGCATCCTGGCCGTCGCCAGCATGTTCCCGTCCAGTTACACCACCGTGAACAAGAGCGGCAAGCAGACGGCCGCGGTGAATCTGGCCCAGCAGCGGATCGAGGCGCTGAGAAACCAGGGCTATGCCCAAATTGATGCCGGCGACAATGAGACCAACGCCGCCATCACCGGATATACCGGGTACACGCGGACTACGCTGATTGAGCCTAACACCCCGGTAGCCAACATGACACAAATGACAGTCACCGTGAGGCCTCCGGTAGGGACGGCCGTTACGGTAAAGTCCTTGGTCGCGGAATGAGGCGGCGGAACGATTTTCGCGGGAGCGCAACCATGCGGCTCGAGCACACTCAGAGAGGCTACACCCTCCTGGAATTTTTGCTGTTCACCACGGTGTTCGCTATCATCATGAGCGCCATCTACATGATGTACTCGTCCCACCACACCACCTTCACCAGAGGGAAGAGCGAAATTGACGTCCATCAGCACGGCCGGGTCGCCCTGGAGAAAATGGCCATGGAGATTCGGATGGCAGGGTACGACCCTTCCACCCCCCCCGTCATCCCCCTTCAGGGCTGCTGCGGGCTTCCGACCACGGCCATCCAGACCATGACTGGCAGCGATATCATCTTCATCGCCGACGTGGAGGGAACCGACGGATACGCCGAGCGCGTGCGCTACTACCGCAACGTGGGTACGAGTCAGATTAGGCGCGAGATCCAGACCTGGAATGTCGGGTCCGGGTCCTGGAACACCGCTGCGACTAGTGACATGGCGGATAAAGTCAACTCGCTCACCTTCACCTACATCGACGGGAGCGATCTCGAAACGGTGACCGCGGCGAACGTCCGGCGGGTCACGATACAAGCCATACTCCAGGGGACGGGGAGCGAGAGCACGGCACTCTATCAATTGGCCACTGATGTCCGGCTGAGGAATCTGTGACACGGAGGTGGTCCATGAATCGCGAGCGAACTCCCAAACCGGCGTTTTCCTCTGGCAGCGGCGAGGGGGGGTTCCTCCTGAAGGAGCGAGGGATAATCCTGTTCGTGGCCCTCATGGTGATGGCTCTCCTCGCCCTCCTGGGGGCGACCTTCCTGACCATGTCCACCACGGAGAGCACCATCGCCGCGAACGAGGCCAA
>CAZRDA010000144.1:3841-5064 GCA_964598715.1 uncultured bacterium
ACCAATATGGCGAGGGCCTTCAATATTGCCGAGGCCGGCCTCGAGCGGGCGAAGGCGAGAATAAAGACCGGCACGGAGGCCAGCCTGGACGCCTTCCTGACCGGGACCAGCCCGGGACCCAATCTCTACACGAATCAGGGCTTTGACGTGGGCAGCTACACCGTCGTGATCGAGGATGATGTGGATGCCGGGAACAATCCCCTTGATGACACTAACGACCGGGTGTTCATCCGGTCCACCGGGTCGCTCACCAACAAGCCAGGCCGGAAGCAGATCCTCGCCCTCGTCCGGGTGGTGAAGGCCCCCCCGGTGCCCACCCCGCGGGCAGCGGCGGAAGACTTAGGTGGGAGCGGAGGTTCGGAGTTCGGGGCCAGCCAGGGCTCATCCTTTGACGGAAGAGACTGGACGCCGCCCGCCAATGTCGGCACCTGCACAGATGCTGGCTGCGGGACATTGACCGGCGGCACCCCCACCTACGGGGGGTTCTCGAACACATCGTCCAGCACAGCCATAGACCTAGGAAATGGTGCGACCATGAGCGGCACCGGCTGTGTCGATGGTGTGACCGGAACATGTCCTTCGTACCAGAACGATACCAGCATCTCGAGCAACCGCTGGGACAGCTTTGTTACGGCGATGATTCCCAGGGCCAACCAGGTCGTGAATGTCAACCAAGGTAACAGTGACAATTTCCACGGGGGCCCATACACCTGGGGGACCCAGGCCGCTCCCCAGATCACCGTGATCAACGCCGGCGCCGATTTCGAGTGGCACGCACAGGTCAGCGGAGCCGGCATCCTCCTCATCGAGAGCGCGGGGAATGTCATCTTCAAAGAGAGCGCGTTGTTGAACTGGCAGGGCCTGATCATTGTCAGAAGCCTATCGGACAATCAGCAGGTGCAGTTCGAGCTCGCGAATGGAAGCGGGCGGATTCGCGTCTTTGGCGTAGTCGTGAATAAGTCCCAGAACCCCGAGATCGAGCTCCACGGAAGCAATAAGAATTTCATCAGATACAGCAGTGCCGCCATGGGCATGGTCTCACAGTCTTTTGGCGGCACCTTTACGGTTCTCAACTGGCGGGAAGTAGCCCTCTAATGAGGCCAAGAAATGGCACATGAAATGACGAACCGGAGTCGTCAGGGGATGATGAGCGGGGCGAGGTTCCCGACGCGAGGAGGTCGTATGGCTGGCTGTTCCGTCCATCGCACGCGCGCTCCCAACGA
>CAZRDA010000145.1:0-5052 GCA_964598715.1 uncultured bacterium
CAATTACTCCTTCTTCCGGATCGGCGGGATGCCGATGGACTTCCCGGAGGGGTGGTTCGGGGACTGCAAGGCCTTCCTGGAGTGGTTCAAGCCGCGCCTCCCGGAGTACGACCGTCTGTCCACCGACAATATCATCTGGCAGAAGCGGACGCAGGGGGTCGGGATCCTGACCCAGGAGGACGCCCGCGCCTACGCCGTGAGCGGGCCGATGCTCCGCGGGTCCGGGATCAAGTGGGACCTGCGGAAGAACGATCCCTACTCGATATACGACCGGTTCGACTTCGACATCCCGGTGGGGGAGCGGGGGGACGTGTGGGACCGCTTCTGGGTCCGGCGGCGGGAGATGGAGGAGAGCGTCAAGATCGTGGAGCAGGCCCTCCGGGAGATCCCGCCGGGGCCGATCATGGCGAAGGTGCCGACGGGGATCAAGCCGCCGGTGGGGCATCTCTACTCGCGGGTGGAGAGTCCGCGGGGGGAACTGGGCGACTACATCGTCTCGGACGGCTCGAAGCGCCCGTATCGGTACAAGGTCCGGTCGCCCGCCTACGTGAACCTCTCGGCCATCTCGTGCATGCTGCCCGGCTGCCTCGTGGCCGATGCGGTCGCCGTCCTGGGGAGCATTGACATCGTGCTCGGCGAGGTGGACCGGTGAGGGGGACAGGCGCGCAATGAGCCCGGTCCCGTCGGCACACCACGTCGAGGCCCTCCGCGGCCTCTACGCTGGCCTGGGGGCGTGGGGCGTCCCCTGGCTCGTGGTGGAGCTGGTGGAGATGTTCGTGGTCGTCAGCATCATCATCGGGTTTATCTCTGTCGTTGCCATGTTCCTGATCTGGTGGGAGCGGAAGATCAGCGCCCACATCCAGGCCCGTTTCGGCCCGATGGTGGTGGGGGGCTGGCACGGGTGGGCCCAGACGATCGCTGATGGGGTCAAACTCCTCCTGAAGGAAGACATCATCCCGCGGGGGGCCGACCGGATCGTCTTCATCCTGGCGCCCATGGTGGTCTTCGCCTCCGCCCTGGCCAGCTACGTGGTGCTCCCCTTCGGCCCCGGCCTGATCGTCCACGACCTGAACATCGGCGTCCTCTATCTCATCGCCATCTCGTCCCTCTCCGTGCTGGGGATCATCATGGCCGGCTGGAGCAGCAACAACAAGTATGCCACGCTGGGGGCGATGCGCGGGGCGGCCCAGGCCATCTCCTACGAGGTCCCCCTGGTGGTCTCCCTCCTGGGCCCCATCATCCTGGCCGGCTCCCTCAGCATGACCAAGATCGTGGAGGCGCAGCGGCAGCTCTGGTTCATTGTCCCGCAACTGGTGGCCTTCCTCACGTACTTCACCTGCGCGGTGGCCGAGACCAACCGGCTCCCCTTCGACATCCCGGAGGCGGAGTCGGAGTTGGTGGCCGGCTTCCACGTCGAGTACTCCGGGATGCGGTTCGCCATTTTCTTCCTGGCGGAGTACGCCAACATGTTCGTGGTCTGCGCCATCGCCACCACCCTGTTCCTGGGGGGCTGGTGGGGGCCGGGCCCGGAGGTGCTGGCCCCCTTCTGGTTCCTGGGGAAGACCTTCTTCCTCCTCTTCGTGATGCTCTGGATCCGCTGGAGCCTGGCGCGCCTGCGGGTGGATCAACTGATGCATCTGGGCTGGAAGGTGTTGCTGCCAATTGCCTTCGCCAATCTGATCGTGACGGGGGTCGCGATCCTGCTGGTGTAGGCCGGCGGGGGACGCCATGATTCACTACCTGTCGGACATCTGGTTCGGGTTCTTGAGTATCCTGTCTTCCATGGCCATCACCCTCCGGTACCTGTTCACCCCGGCCATCACGGTTCAGTACCCGGAGGAGAAGCGGGAGATGCCGCTCCGGGCCCTGAACAAGCACTACCTGACCGTGGACCTGGACACGGGGAAGTTAAAGTGCACCGCCTGCGACCTCTGCGCCAAGATCTGCCCCACCAAGTGCATCCACATCGTGGGGGAGGGGAAGGGGAAGGTCCGCCACGCGGTGGAGTTCGACATTGACCACAACCTCTGCATGTACTGCAACCTCTGTGTGGAGGTCTGCCCCTTCGACGCCATCACCATGTGGACGGGCAACTACGAGTTCGGCGGCTTCAGCCGGACCGACCTGTTTATTGACATCCAGGAGTTGACGGCTCCGGGTTTCGTCCCTTCTCCGATGACCCCGCGGCTCCCCACGGCCAAGGCGGCGAAAACGCCCGCGCGCAAGTAGGCGCGGGCACGCGTTCATGACCACGGCCCTCTTCTTCCTGTTCGCCGGCTTCGTCCTGGCCGCCTCCCTGGTGGTGGTGCTGGGCCGGAACCTGGTCCACTCCGCCATCGCCCTCATCTTCACGTTCTTCGGCGTCGCCGCCCTCTACGTCCTGCTGGATGCCGAGTTTCTGGCGGCGGTCCAGGTCCTCCTGTACATCGGCGGCATCACGATCCTCCTCCTGTTCGCCATCATGCTCACCAGCCGGCTCTCCCCCCGGGGCCTGGAGATCTTCAACAAGCAAGTGGGGCTGGCGGCGCCGGTGACCCTGGGGATTCTCGCCGTCCTCCTGTACGCCGCCTGGGAGGGCATCCGGCTGGCCGGCCCGCCGCCCGCCCCCCTCGACTCGACCACCGCACTGGGCACCATGTTCCTCACCACCCACGTCCTTCCCTTCGAGGTCGCCTCGATACTGCTCCTGGTGGCGATGGTCGGGGCTATTCTCCTCGCCCGAAAGGACCGCTAGCCGTGGTACCCCTCCACTACTACCTGGTCCTGGGCGCCATCCTCTTCGCCATCGGCATCTTCGGCGCGCTCACCCGCCGCAACGCCATCGCGATCCTGATGAGCATCGAGTTGATGCTCAATGCGGTGAACCTGGACTTCATCGCGCTGGCCCGCTACCTCCCCAAGTCCGCCCTCCAGGGGCAGGTCTTCGCGGTCTTCGTCATCACGGTGGCGGCGGCGGAGGCGGCGGTCGGGCTGGCCATCATCCTCGGGCTGTACCGGAACTTCCGGACGGTGAACGTGGACGAGATCCACCTCATGAAGTGGTAGGGGCTCCTCCCATGGTCTCCCTGGTCTGGCTCGTGCCCGCCCTCCCCCTGCTCGGGGTAATCGTCAACGGCGTCTTCGGCCGCACCCGCATCCGGGAGAAGGCCCACTTGGTGGCGGTCCCGGCCGCCGGCCTCTCCTGCCTGGTGGCCCTGCTGGTGTTCGTAGACGTGCTGCGGGGGACGACCCTGGACTGGGACCTCTACACCTGGATGGCGGCGGGGGATTTTAAGGTCAGCGTCGGCTTCCTGGTGGATCCCCTCTCGGCCGTCATGATGCTGACGGTCACCTTCGTGGGGTTCATCATCCACGTCTATTCCATCGGCTACATGCACGACGACCCAGGATACCCCCGGTTCTTCACCTATTTGAATCTCTTCATGTTCGCCATGCTGATGCTGGTCCTGGCGAACAACTACCTGGTCCTGTTCCTCGGGTGGGAGGGCGTGGGGCTCTGCTCCTACCTCCTGATCGGCTACTGGTACGAGAAGCACTCCGCTTCCACGGCCGGCAACAAGGCCTTCATCGTCAACCGGGTCGGGGATTTGGGCTTCCTGCTGGGCCTGTTCCTCCTCTGGACGACCTTCGGGACCTTCCACTTCCAGCCGATCTTCGCCCGGGCCCCGCAACTGCTCCCCGCCGGGGGAGCGCTGGTCACGGTCCTCACGCTGCTCCTCTTCGTCGGGGCGGTGGGGAAGAGCGCCCAGATCCCCCTCTACGTCTGGCTCCCCGACGCCATGGAGGGCCCCACGCCGGTCTCGGCCCTCATCCACGCCGCGACGATGGTGACGGCCGGGGTGTACATGGTGGCGCGCTCCGGGGCGCTGTACAACCTTGCCCCCGTGAGCGCGGAGGTGGTGGCGCTGGTGGGAGCGGTCACCGCCGTCTTCGCCGCCACGATCGCGTGCGCCCAGAACGACATCAAGCGGGTGGTCGCCTACTCCACCATCAGCCAGTTGGGGTACATGTTCCTGGGAGCCGGCGTGGGGGCCTACGCCTCCGCCATCTTCCACCTGTTTACCCACGCCTTCTTCAAGGCGCTGCTGTTCCTCGGCTGCGGGGCCGTGATCCACGCCCTGCACGACGAGCAGGACATGTGGCGGATGGGCGGCCTGCGGAAGGTCATGCCGGTCACGGCGGCCACCTTCCTGGTTGGGGCACTGGCCAACGCCGGCATCCCCCCGTTCGCCGGCTTCTGGTCCAAGGACGAGATCCTCTTCGCCGCCTGGAACGGGGGCCACCCCGTCCTCTGGGCCCTCGGCGCCGCCGGCGCCTTTCTGACGGCCTTCTACATGTTCCGCCTCTACTTCGTTACCTTCACGGGCCCCTCCCGGGTGGACCCCCACCAGGCGGGGCACCTGCACGAGGCCCCGGCCCTCATGACCCGGCCCCTGATCATCCTCGCCGTCTTCGCTTTCGGCATCGGCGCGGCGGTGGGGTTCCCGCCGGACCAGGGCCTCTTCCACCGGTTCCTGGCCCCGGCGGTGGCGGGCGCCCACGGAGAGGCGGCGCACCCGTCCGTGATGCTGGAAGTGGGCATGGCCCTCGTCTCGTTCGCTATCGCCGGCGCCGGGATCCTGCTGGCCTACACGCTCTATGTCGCCTCGCCGGAGTTGCCGGAGCGCCTGGCGACCCGCTTCCGAGCTCTCCATGCGCTCCTCGTCCGGAAGTACTACGTGGACGAAGTCTACAACGCCATCTTCGTCAATGGCTTCCTGGGCCTCTCTCGGTTCATGTGGAGGGCGGACGACCGGGTGGTGGACGGGGCGGTCAACGGGATGGCGACCGCGACCGTGGGCGCCAGCCTCTTCTCCGCCTGGCGCCTGGACCTGGGCATCGTGGACGGCCTGGTCAACTGGATCGCCGACGCCCTGCAAGGGGGGAGCAACCGGGTGAAGCGGGTGCAGACCGGCCTGGTCCAGAACTACATCATGGCGATGGCCCTGGGGATCTTCGCCATCGTCAGCCTCTATATGTTCTTCTAGGAGAGGGCGCCCATGTGCCTTGACA
>CAZRDA010000146.1:0-5044 GCA_964598715.1 uncultured bacterium
CTAGAGAAGCCCGGACTCGGTGAGCGCCCGGCGAATCTCGGCCCGCTCCGACTCCGTGGGAGGGAGGAGCGGAGGCCGGGGCGGCCCGCCGTAGTAGCCGAGCAGGTCCATGGCGTACTTGAGCCCCCCGATCCCGAAGCGGGTGGTGAGGGCCCGGGCAGCCGGAAGGAGACTCCGCTGCAGGGCAGCCGCCTCCGCCCCCTTCCCCGCCCGGGCGAGGTTGTACGTCTCCACGCAGGCCCGCGGGACGGCGTTCGCGAGGGCCAGGATCCCGCCGCAGGCCCCGAGGGCGATGCCCGCGTAGAAGACCGCTGCCGAGCCGACGAACACGGCAAACCCCTCCGGGACCACCCGCAGATACTCGGTGAGGATTGCCACGTTCCCGGCGGAGTCCTTCATGCCCACGATGTTGCCGTGCTCGGCCAATTTCGCCACCACGTCGGGCTCCAGCGTGACCCCGGTGAACTGGGGGACGTTATAGAGGAGGACCGGGATGGGGGAGGCCTCGGCCACGGCGGTGTAGTGGGCGATCAGTTCCCCGGCCCGCATCTGGCTCTTGTAGTACCCCGGGGTCACGACCAGCGCGGCATCCGCTCCCAGGCGCGCCGCCGCCTTCGTGAGGACGATGGTGGCCGCCGTCCCCTCCGCCCCGGTTCCGGCCAGGAAGAGCCGGTCCCGGGGAATGTGCGCCCGGGCCGTCTCCAGGACGCGGAGCTTTTCCTCCTCCGTGAGGGTGACCGCCTCCGCGTTGCTCCCGAGGAGCAGGTATCCCGACAGGCCGGTCTCGTGCCAGGCGGTCAGGTTCGCCGCGAGCCGCTCCAGCGTCAGACTGCCATCCGCCCCGAAGGGCGTCGTCACCGGGGGGAGGACCCCAAAGAACCTACCCATCCTGTACTCCCCTCCCAATTGCGCGGAGTCTAATACAAACGAGATACATTGTGCGACAAAAGGTGGCGCCGGATGCCGCCCCACGGCCACGTTGATTCTGTCGTT
Organism: uncultured bacterium; assembly: GCA_964598715.1. GTDB lineage: Bacteria > Methylomirabilota > Methylomirabilia > Methylomirabilales > JACPAU01 > JACPAU01. The sequence goes on from CAZRDA010000146.1 coordinate 994, forward strand.
TGTATTATCCCCCCCGCGCTTAGAGCGCAAGGTACTGTCAACATCATGGCGTGCCCCGGCGCCGGCGCCCGGCCAGCGCGCCCGGCAGGTCCTCGCAGCGCATCAGGAGAGCATCTTCGGTGGGATGGGTGTAGTAGCGCCTCCGCCGCCCCGCCACCGCGAACCCCCAGCGGGCGTACAGGGCCCGGGCGGGCGCGTTGCTCTCCCGCACCTCGAGAAGGGCCACGCGGGCGCCACGCGCGACCGCCGCCTCCAGCCCCGTATTGAGGAGGGCATCCGCGATCCCCTGCCCCCGGTGCGCTGGGGCCACGGCGATGTTGTTGATGTGGAACTCCCCCGCCACGATCCAGGTGAAGAGGTACCCCACCACGTGCTCCCCCCGCCGGGCCACCCAGGCGCGCCCGGGGTCGCCCTCCGCCAGTTCCCAGCGGAACATTTCCTCGGTCCACGGCGCGGAAAAGGAGACCGCCTCGATCGCCAAGATCGCAGGCAGGTCCTCCTCCCGCACGGGCTCGACCGCGAGGTCCGGGGCAGCGCGCGGACGGCTCATCGCCGATCCCCCCGCCGGGCCTTGAGCGTGATCTCCGCCTCGGCAAGGCGGAGGTACCGCGGGACCAGGCGGTCCACGTCCTCCGCCTCCCCCTTGAGGAGTCGGGCCCGCCCAAGCGCCGCCACCACCGCCGGGCTGGCCCCCGCGCGCCCCGGGGGCGGGAAAAGCGCGTTCCCCTTCAGTCGGCGGCGGAGCGCCTCCCCGTAGGATGCCAGGGCGTCGCCGATGAAGACCGTGGGACGGGTGATCTTGGAGAGCAGGGCATCGAAAGAGCAAACAGTATCCTCCATCAGGCGGACCGCTTCGGCCCCCTCGAGCGCGAAGAGGGCACAGTACACCTCCCCCTTCCTGGCGTCCAGGATCGGGCAGACCGGGTGCGCGCAGAAGGGGAGGGTCGCGGCGAGTGCCTCCAGGGTGGGGACGGCAACCAGCGGCTTGCCGGTAGCCAGGGCGAGGCCCTTGACCGTCGCCAGCCCGATCCGGAGCCCGGTGAAGGAGCCCGGGCCGATGCTGATGGCGTACCCGTCCAGCGTCTCGGGACGGATGTCGGCCACCGCCAGGAGCCGCTCGAGGGCCGGGAGGAGCCGCTCCGCGTATCCGGCGGTAACGCTGAGGGTCACCTCGCCGAGCAGCCCTTCGGGGCCGACGACGGCGACGCCCCCCTGGCCGGTCGCGGTCTCAACGCCCAGGACCCGCATCTACCCCGCCACGCCCGGGTTCCCCCGCAACCCCAGATCGCCCGCAATGCCCCGCATCGCCTCGATCACGAACTGGATGTGCTCCTCGAGGGGAACCCCCAGTTCCTCCGCTCCCTTCAGGATGTCCTCCCGCTTGACGTTCCGGGCGAACGCCTTGTCCTTCATCCGTTTTTTCACGGAGGAGGCCTCCAGGTCCAGGACACTTTTCCCGGGGCGGATGAGGGCGGCCGCCGTGAGGAAGCCGCAGAGTTCGTCCACAGCAAAGAGCGTTTTCATGAGCGGTGTCGTCCGCGGGATCCCCAGGTACTCGGCGTGGGAGAGGATGGCCGTGACGATTTCCTCGGGGACCCCCCGGGCCCGGAGGATCTCCGCTCCCCGGGTTGGATGGTCCTTCGCGTCCGGCCACTTCTCGTAGTCGAAGTCGTGCACGAGCCCCACGATCCCCCAGGTCTCCGCATCCTGGCCGAATCGCCGGGCGTACGCCCGCATCGCCGCCTCCACCGCGAGGGCGTGGCGGATCAGGCTCTCACCTTTCGTGTGCTCCGTGAGCAGGGTCCACGCCTCCGCGCGGGTCATGTGGGCCTCCGGTCAAGGGTGCGAGGCCGGGGCCGGCGCCGCGGCGACCGCCGGGACCCGCACCGTCAAGAGGAACACGGCCGTCCCGAGCAGAGCCAGCAGGCCGCTCAGGCGGAAGAGGGTGCCAAGCGCCAGGTGCTCCGCGAGCAGCCCGGCGGCGCCGTTGCCCAGCAGGCCCGCCAGCCCGAAGGCGACGGCGGCGTAGAGCGCCTGCCCGCTTGCCCGCAGGGCCGGGGGGCCCTCGCTGTCCATCAGGTGGACCGAGGCGAGGTAGGTGAGGCCGAAGGTCAGGCCGTGCAGGGTCTGGATCGCGACGATGAGCACCGGGCTCGCCGTGAGCGTCACCGCCACCCACCGCACGGCCGTCGCCCCGAAGCCCAGCGCAAGCAGGAGGCGGAGAGGGGTCCGCCGGAGCAGGCGCGCCCAGAAGAGCATGACGATGACCTCGGCCGCCACCCCGGCTGCCCAGGCGATGCCCGCCAGCCCCGCGCCGATCCCGAGTTCTCGGAGGTAGAGCGTGAAAAACGTGACGTGGGTCCCGCTGCTCACGCGGACGAGGAGGGTCGCGACCAGAAACCAGCAGAGCATCCGGTTCCGCAGGACCTCCGCCCAGGCCTCCTTGAGGGGCGCCCCCCGGAGCGTCGGCTCCGGAAGGGGCCCAGTGGCCGCGGCCGCGGCGGCCAGGAGGGCTAGCGCGCCTCCGAGCAGGATGGCCACCGCCCCCACCTGCTCCAGGGCAAAGCCCACAGCCACGGCCGCGACGATGTACCCGAGGGACCCGAAGACTCTGATGCCCCCGAACCGCTCCCGTGCTCCCGCCAGGAGGGAGAAGGCCATGGCGTTGGCGAAGGGGATGAGCGGACTCTTGATGGCGGCGTAGGCTGCCATCACCAGCGCCAAAAACGAGACTGGCCCCGGCAGGGCGAATGCGAGGAAGGCCAGGACCGTCCCCGCCGCCGCCACCCTGAAGAGTCGCCGGGCGGTCCCCCGGGCTTCGGCGAGGGCGGTGAAGGCGAAGGGGACCGTGGCCTGGATGGCCGGCAGGAGGGCCAGCAGGCCGCCGATCTGTGCGGGGGAGAGACCCCGGTCCCGGAAGTAGACCGGCAGGAAGGGCTCGGTCACGCCGATGGCGGCGAAGTAGCAAAAATAGAAGGCCCGGAGCGTCCGCTCCCCGCGCACCCGACCTCCTCAGCGCGCCGCCGCCTCCGCCACGGCCTGCGCCGCCCCGTCGAGGCCCCGCCGCGCCCCCTCCGCCGCCAGGTAGCCCACCAGGTCGGGCAACTCCGTCCGCCTCCCCCGCTCCAGGTCCACCAGGGTGGAGACCTTCTCAGGCTCCCCCAGCCGCCTCCCGCAGACGCGCCCGGACGCAGGCGGGCCCGCACGCGATACTGCATGGTGCCTTTCTGAAGCCGCAGCAACCGTACGGCTGCCCGTGGCCCGCGACGCAAGGCCCCGCGCACGCGCCGCGGTCCGGGGGATTATACCGGAACGGGGCGAGAGCGGGCCACCGGTTGTGCCCTTTTTCCCTTGACCCTCAAGCGAATTCGGCTAGACTGAGGCCGCTTGACGAACCGGCGTTGACCTTCCCGTCCTGTTCCCCGTCGCGGTCCACCCGGCACGGGGCTTCGCGCATTCCGCGGCGGCCGGGCCCCCACGGCGCCCCGCCGGGCGGGAGCATTCTCGGAACCCGTATTGGAGAGGAGACACGGACAATGGCCTACGAATGGAAACTCAAGCCACGGCCCTATTCGGACGAGGAGGCGAAGAAAATCCTGACCAGCGTGATCAGCCCCGAGACGACCGACTGGCACTACAACACGCACCACAAGGGGTACGTGACCGCTCTGAACAACATCGAGAAGGGCCTGGAGGGGGCCGACCGGGCGGCGGCCAATGGCAACTACAGCATCATCGGGGAGCTCAAGCGGCGTTTCACCTGGAACCACGCCGGGACGCTGCTGCACGACGTCTACTGGGAAGTCATCGGGGGCGATGGGGACCCGAAGAAGGGACCCGATGTGCTGCGGGCCATCGAGAAGGAGTTCGGTACCTTCGACACCTGGAAGGCGGACTTCAAGGCGGCGGCCATCTCGGCGAAGCTCTCCGGCTGGGCCCTCCTGGTCCACGATAGCCTCATGTCCGGGCGGCTCCTCAATGTCCTCGTGGACGAGCACCAGTACGGCGCCATCTGGGGTGGCATCCCGCTGGTCGCCTGCGACGTCTTCGA
>CAZRDA010000147.1:0-5041 GCA_964598715.1 uncultured bacterium
ACTCGGCCGTTTGTCCAGCCGGAGGGCCAGGGCCATGCCCAGGGCGAGCGAGAGTCCCTGCCCCAGCGAGCCGGTGGCGGCTTCGACGTAGGGGAAGCGCACCCGGTCCGGGTGGCCCTGGAGGCGCGAGTTGAGTTTACGCAGGGTGAAGAGTTCCTCGGAGGGAAAGTAGCCGGTCTTGGCCAGGGCCGCGTACAGCACGGGGACGCAGTGGCCCTTGCTGAGGACGAAGCGGTCGCGGTCGGGCCAATCGGGCTCAGCCGGCCGGTGGCGCATTCTCTGGAAGAAAAGAACCGTGACGATGTCCGCGGCGGAGAGGGAGCCCCCGGGGTGGCCGGAGCCGGCCTCCGCCAGCATCCGGATCACGTCCACCCGGAGTTCCCGGGCGATGGCCTTCAGGCGGGGAATATCCATCCGCATCCGGGCAGGGCGCAAAAGAATCGCGGCCTTTCGGGCCGCGCCGAACCTCCTCCTCTCTATCCCATCGCCCGGCCAAAGTCAACGGCAAATTCGCCCAGGCCGGCAGAGCCAATGGGGAGTTACGCGACCGGAACCCGGGACATCGGCGCAGGGCACAGCGACCCGCGCGCGCCTGAATTCTGCTCTCGAGGGGGGCTGAGGTGTCGCCCCTGAGTCAGGAGACGCCAGAAGACAGGAGACAGGGCAGGAGGAATGGGGGAAGCCGCGACGAGGCTGACGATTGAAACCGCGATGAGCGGCCGCGTCAATCCGGCCGTTCCGACCCTCCCAGGGGCGGGCCCGTATCCGGCCAGTAGTAGCCGTGTCCGAAGAACGTGGTGATCCGAAATGGGACGGCCCGTGCCAGGGCCCCCATGATTTCATCGCCTCCCAGTTGAGTGTCGGAGCAGCCGTACCAGGCGGTGAAGATCCTCGACATGGCGCGCGCCTGGTCATCGCCGAAGCGCCTGATCCAGAGCCGCCTCAACCCTTCAGCCTGCCACTGCCTGGTCACTGGGAGCCTCTCCTGGTCAAACATGCCGCTCTGCCTCGTCATGCGTGAATTTATGCAAGTCGCGCGCCATACAACCCCGGAAGGCCATAGTCGGCCCCGACGAACGCCTTTCCCCTGCACCCCGTCTCCCCCGGATGTGCGGGCACCGGAGGAGCGCAGCATTTCCGGCCGCCCACGGCCTAGGGTCTCTCAAGTTCCTGAATTTTATCCAGAGCCTGAGTAAGAATTGCTGGTCCCGCGCGCGCGAACCTATCAACAGGGACGCCACGGGTGATCAAGGCCACCACCTTCCTGTACGCAGCGAGCGCTTCGCTCTTTCTCGCCTGTTTTTCAAGCACCCGAGCTTCATGAAAATGCGCCTGGATGGCGAGGGGGCTTCGGCCGTCGGTGACTCTCCAAAAATCTGCAAGAGCCTTGTCAAGATCGCCGATGTTGGCGTACGCACACCCGCGATCATAATATAACTTGTCATACGCGGCTTTCTCGATACCCTTCGAATACGAGCTGATGGCGGCTTTGTAGTCGCCCTGGGATTCGAGGACTAATCCCAGATAATCGTAAGCCTCCCCATCTGCAGGACGGTTCGCAACAACGTGGGTGTAGATTTTCTTCGCCCTCGCATGGTCCCCAAGAGCGTAGTAAGTGGTTCCCAGACGTTTGTACCCATCAAAAAGTATTCGATCAAAATCATACCCATAGCCGCGCCAGCCGGGCTTCCGTTCATCCGAACGCATTTTTTCCTCTCCCAGCTTGATCCCCTTCTCGAGATCGGCTACGGCGCCTTCGTAGTCTCCCTTTTCGAAATACAGCCCGCCCCGCTGGATGTAGGCGCTCCACTGGTCCTGTTCCGATGCGCTCAGGTGGAGCATCCTTGTGGCCATGCCTATGCCATGATCAATCCTGTCTCGATCCCTCTTTTCCCTTTCCCCGCCCCTTGGCGACAGCTCCGGCGGCGATGGGGCGAAGTCGTCAAGGGTCCGCTTGATTTCGACTCTGTTTTTCGAGAGGTCGCGCGGCCCGCAAGCGGTGGCACCGACGACAGGGATTGCGACGAGCAACAGGAGGGGAACATACCACTGGATACGGGATTGCTGGGCCGGCGGCATCCGCCTCAACCCTTCAGCCTTCCACTGCCTGGTCACTGGGAGCCTCTCCTGATAACCGAACCGGCATCTCGCGCTAGGAACTCGCCCTCCGCGGCCGACCGGTGGCGCCAGGAGCCTCGGGGGGGGAGGATGCCGCTCTGCCTTCTGATACCTGAAGTTATGCAAATCGCGCGCCATTGGACAGGACAAGGCCGTAGCCGGCCCCATCTCGCTCGGACATGCGAGCAGCGGAGGAGCGAACTAATTCCGACCGCTGGAGTCCGCCGCCAGGATGGCACCTAGGCCCGACTTCGCGGGTGCAGCCGGCCTTTCCTGGTGTATAATCCGACTCAGGTGCCGGGACGAGGATCCGGCCGGATGGAGACATGGCGGTACTGAAGGTGGCACAACTGGGGCATCCGATCCTGCGGCGGCGTGCAGCCTCCGTCCCCAGGGATACCCTTCGCTCCCGGGACTTCCAGCGGTTCGTGGATGATCTTATCGAGACCATGCGGGAGTACGCGGGGGTCGGGTTAGCCGCGCCCCAGGTCCACGAGGGACTCCAGGTCCTCGCGGTGGAGGCTCAGAAGGGCCAGGGGGAGGTCCCGGCGACCCCCCTCACGGTCCTGGTGAACCCGGTGGTGACCCCCCTGGGGAACTCGCTGGAGGAGGACTGGGAAGGTTGCCTCAGCCTCCCGGGGCTTCGGGGGAAGGTCCCCCGGAACCGGGAGGTCCGGGTCGAGGCCCTCGACCGAAGGGGGGAGCCCCTGGACTTCACGGCAGCGGACTTTTTCGCGCGCGTCCTCCAGCACGAGTACGACCATCTCCAGGGGATCATGTTCCTGGACCGGATGAAGAGCTTCGAGACCCTCACCTACCTGGACGAGTACGCCCGGTACTGGGCGGAGCGGTAACGCCGCCTCCCTGCCGACCGACGCCCCGACGGAGCAGAGCCATGCCGGACGACCGGACCCCCGAGGCCGTCCTCGCCTTCATCCCGGACCTGTTTTTCTCCACCAAGGTGGAGGCCATCTGTGCCGCCATCGGGCGTCCCTTCGTCGTGGCCCGAACGGAGGCTGCCCTGATGACCAAGGCCGCGGCTGCCAGGCCCGCGATCCTGCTGGTGGACCTGACCGCCCCGGCAGTCGAGGCGCTTCTCGCCCGTCTGCGGGAGGGGCCCACGGCTGGCCTCCCCCTCCTGGGCTACACCACCCACGCCGACTGGAAGCGGACGAAGCCGCTGCACGAGCGCTGCGACCGGGTCATCACCAAGGACGAGATCGCCACCGACTTCCCGGGGGAACTTGACCGCATCGTCCGGGGCTGGAGTGGGGCGGGGGGCCGCGGCTGATGACCCGGCCCCATCCGCTCGCGGGGATCCTGGAGGCTGCCGTCTTCACCGAGGTGGCAGCCGTCCGGCTGCCGGAACACTTCGGGGACGCGGGGGCCGAGTACCGGGCGCTGCGCGAGGCAGCGGGCCTTCTCGACCGGGCCACGGCGGGCCTGCTCCGGCTGACGGGCGCCGACCGGGTCCGCTTCCTGAACGGGATGATCACGAACGACGTGAAGGGCCTGAGCCCCGGGGCCGGGCTGTACGCCGCCCTCTGCTCCGCCCAGGGCAAGGTGCTGGGAGACCTCCGGGTGCTGGCTCTGGACGATGCGCTGCTCCTGCTCTGCGAAGCCTCGTGCCGCGCCCGGGTGGCCCAGACGCTCGACCGGTTCATCATCGCCGACGACGCGAAGGTGACCGACGCGACCGGGGAGGTGACCGTCCTCGGTTGCTACGGGCCCAGGGCCGCGGAGGCGCTCGGCCGGGCCACCGCGAGCCCGCCGCCGGCCCTCGCCCCGCACCACCACGCGGAGGTGAAACTCGGGGCCGCCGCCGTGCGGGTGGCGGCGACGCCCTTCCTGGGGGTGCCGGGGTTCGACCTGCTCATCCCGGCCGAGGCCGCGGCCACCGTGGCGCAGGGGCTTCTGGAGGCGGTCCAGGCGGTGGGCGGAAGGGCGGTCGGGCACGCCGCCTTCGAGACGGTCCGGGTCGAGGCCGGCACGCCCTGGTACGGGCTCGACTTCGACGAGAGCAACCTCCCCCAGGAAGCCCGGCTGGAGACATCCGCCGTCTCCTTCACCAAGGGCTGCTACATCGGGCAGGAGACAGTCGCCCGGATCCACTTCCGGGGCCACGTGAACCGATGCCTGACGGGACTCGCTCTGAAGGGAGAGCGACCGCCGGCCCGCGGGAGCCGGGTGCGCAGGGGCGACGCGGAGGTCGGCCAGATCACCAGCGCCGTCTATTCCCCGGCGCGCCGGACCGCAGTGGCCCTGGCCATGCTCCGGCGGGAGGCGGGAGAGCCCGGGACGATTCTCACCGTGGAAGCCGATGGAACGCCTCGTGAGGCCGAGGTCATCCCCCTTCCCTTCGTTCGACCGGTCCCGGCCGCCTGACCCGGGAGGCCGCGCGCGCATCGCGGAGTGATCATGGACGCCCAGCTCATCAAGCCCCAGGACTTCTTCGAGAACCGGTTCGGCCTCTCGTCCCAGAAGATCGGGCGCATCCTCGGGAGCCTGCTGGGCAAACCGGTGGACTATGGCGATCTTTACTTCGAGTACCAGGTGAGCGAGGCGTTCGCGCTCGAGGAAGGGCAGGTCAAGAAGGCCACCCGGAACATCTCCCAGGGGGTGGGGGTCCGGGCCACGGCGGAGGAGAAGACCGGCTACGCATTCTCCGACGAGATCACGGTGGAGCGCCTGGAACTCGCGGCCCGCACCGCCCGGGCCATCGCCGAGCGGGCCGGGGGGACGGGACCGGTCCCCGTCGCCCGGCCGGGCGGGCGCCCGCACAGCCTCTACCCCGTCGTGCGACCGCCGACCGAGGCCACCCTCCCCGAGAAACTCGCCCTCCTGGAAGAGGTGGACCGGGTGGCGCGGAGCGTGGACCCCCGGATCACCCAGGTGATGGCCTCCTTCACCGCGGAGCAGAAGA
>CAZRDA010000148.1:0-4965 GCA_964598715.1 uncultured bacterium
CGCTCCGGGGCCTGCTCGACCGGCTGGACAAGGAACACGGGACGCGGGGCAACACCTTCTACTACCTGGCCACCGGTCCCGGCGTCTTTTCCGGCATTGTCCAGCGCCTCGGCGAGGCGGGACTCACCCGGGAAGAGCTTGGCCGGTGGCGACGGGTCATCATCGAGAAACCGTTCGGGCGGGACCTGGAGTCGGCCCGGGCGCTCAACCGGGAGATCGGCGCCGTTCTGCGGGAGAGCCAGATCTACCGGATTGATCACTACCTGGGCAAGGAGACGGTCCAGAACATCCTGGTCTTCCGATTCGCCAACGGCATCTTCGAGCCGATCTGGAACCGTCGCTACATAGACCACGTGCAGATCACCGTCGCGGAGCAGGTCGGGGTGGGGGAGCGCGGCGGGTACTACGAGGAGGCGGGCGCGCTCCGAGATATGGTGCCGAATCACATTTTCCAGTTGATCACGCTCACGGCCATGGAGCCTCCGACGTCCTTCGAAGCCAACGCGGTGCGGGATGAGCAGGCGAAGATCCTGCGTGCCCTGCAACCCTTCACCGCCCAAGACGTGCTGACCCGCGCGGTGCGCGGCCAGTACGGGGAGGGCGTAGTCGGAGGGACGCTGGTGCCGGCGTACCGCGCCGAGCCGAAGGTGGCGCCGGATTCCCAGACCGAGACCTTCGTGGTGCTGAAACTCGCCATTGACGACTGGCGCTGGGCCGATGTGCCGTTCTACCTGCGGACCGGCAAGCGCCTGGCGAAGCGGGTCACGGAGGTCGCGATCCAGTTCAAGCGCGCCCCCTTCATCCTGTTTCGCCAGACCGCCGTCGAGCACCTGATGGCGAACCGCCTCGTCCTCCACATCCAGCCCGATGAGGGCATCTCGCTCTCCTTCGGCGCCAAGGTCCCGGGACCGCTCGTGCGCCTGGGGACCGTGGACATGGCCTTCCACTACAAGGACTACTTCGGGAGTCGGCCCAGCACCGGCTACGAGCGGCTCCTGTACGACTGCATGATCGGCGACGCGACGCTCTTTCAGCGCGCCGACATGGTCGAGGCCGGCTGGAGCGTCGTGGCGCCGATCCTGGACGTGTGGAAGGCCCTCCCACCCCGGAACTTCCCGAACTACGCCTCGGGCTCGTGGGGGCCGAGGGAGGCGGACGAGTTGCTCGAGCGCGACGGGAGGCACTGGAGGACGATCGAGGGATGATCCTGGCAGGGGACATCGGCGGGACGAACACTCGGCTCGCCCTCTTCGAGGTCCGGGGCGATGGCCTGAGCGCCACCGTGGAGGCCACCTTTCCCAGCCGGCAACAGCCGAATCTCGAAGCCGCCGCCAGGGCGTTCCTCGCGTCCCACGATCTTCCCGTGAAGCAGGCCTGCTTCGGAGTCCCCGGGCCGGTGGCGCGCGGTCGCTCCGAGGCCACGAACCTGCCGTGGGTGGTGGATGCGCGCGAGGCCGCGGCCGCCCTGCGCCTGGGGGAGGTCTGGTTGATCAACGACCTCGAGGCGACCGCGTACGGGATCGCGGCGCTGCCGCCGACGGATTTCGTCGCCCTCAATCCCGGCGCCGCGGCCTCCCCCGGGAACGCAGCCGTCATCGCCGCGGGGACCGGGCTCGGGGAGGCCGGCCTGTACTGGGACGGCGCGCGGCACCGGCCCTTCGCCTGCGAGGGCGGGCACGCGACCTTTGCGCCCGCGGATGAGACCCAGGTCCGACTTCTGCACTACCTCCTGAAGCGGTATGAGCACGTGAGTTGGGAGCGGGTCCTCTCCGGGCCGGGGCTGGTCACCATCTACCAGTTCCTCCGGGACACGGGGGCGGGGGAGGAACCGGCCTGGCTCCGGGAGAGCCTGCGCCAGGGTGACCCCTCCGCCGTGATCTCCCGCGCCGCGCTGGAGGGCCGATCCCCGCTCTGCGCGCGGGCCCTGGACCTCTTCGCCGCGCTCTACGGCGCGGAGGCGGGGAACCTTGCCCTCAAGGTCATGGCGACCGGGGGAGTCTTCCTGGGCGGCGGCATCGCCCCCAAGATCCTCCGGAAATTGCAGGAGCCCGGTTTCCGGGAGGCGTTTGTCGCCAAAGGGCGCATGCGGTCGTTGCTCGAGGCGATCCCCGTCCGCGTCATCGTGAACGACAAGACGGCGCTCATCGGCGCCGCACGCTACGCCGCGCTTCGGGCAGGCCTTCTGGCAGACGCGTAGGAGGGACACCCGATGGGTGGAAAACTGAAGGAGGAAAGGCCGTGACAAAGCGCGTGCGAGAGATCCTCGGCTGGTACGGCAGCGATAACCCGGGCACGCTGGCCAACCTCGCCCGGCTCCTCAACCACGGCCGACTAGCGGGCACGGGCCGGATGGTCATCCTCCCGGTGGACCAAGGGTTCGAGCACGGGCCGGGGCGGAGCTTCGCCCCGAATCCCCCGGCCTACGATCCCCGGTACCACTTCGAACTGGCCATCGAGGCCGGCTGCAGCGCCTACGCCGCGCCGCTCGGCTTCCTGGAGGCCGGGGCTCGGGAGTTCGCGGGGGAGGTCCCCCTGATTCTCAAGGTCAACGACCATGACGCCCTCCTCGATGAGAAAGACCCGCACCAGGCGCTCACCGCCAGCGTGGCCGACGCGCTCCGGCTCGGGTGCGTCGGGATCGGGTTCACGATTTACCCGGGCTCCGCCCACCGGCTGGAGATGTACCAACAGATCCGCGCCTACGCCGAGGAGGCCAAGCGGCACGGCCTGGCGGTGGTGATCTGGTCCTACCCCCGGGGGTCCGGGCTCAGCAAGCAGGGCGAGACGGCCATTGACGTGTGCGGGTACGCGGCCCACATCGCCGCGCAGCTCGGCGCGCACATCATCAAGGTGAAGCTCCCCACCGCCCACATCGAGCAGGAGGCGGCCCGCAAGGTGTACGAGAAGGAACGCATTCCGATCGGGAGCCTCGCGGAGCGCGTCCGCCACGTGGTGCAGTGCACCTTCGACGGGCGGCGGATCGTGATCTTTTCGGGAGGGCCCGCGGAGACCGACGAGGTGGTGCTCAACGAAATCCGCGCCATCCGGGAGGGTGGCGGGTTCGGCTCCATCATCGGGCGCAACTCGTTCCAGCGCAAAAGGTCCGACGCGCTCCGGCTTCTGAACAGCATCATGCGGATCTATGCCGAGGAGATCCCGTAGCCCCTCCCCCCCGCCGGCCGGCGATCCCCCGGCAAGGTCCTCTCGATGCCCGTGAAACCTAAAGTCCGCATCGTGGAAGACCCCGACCACCTCTCCCGGGCCGCCGCCGCGGAGTTCGCCCGCCGGGCGGCGGAATCGGCCGAGGCGAGGGGCATCTTCACGGTGGCGCTCTCGGGCGGCTCCACCCCCCGGGGCCTGTACGCGCTCCTGGCGCGTGAGGGGCCCGATGCCGTCCGGACCCGGATCCCCTGGCAGCGGATGCGCTTCTTCTGGGGGGACGAACGGCATGTCCCACCCGATCACCCCGACAGCAACTACCGCCTGGCGCACGAAGCGCTCCTCTCCAAGGTGCCCGTCCCGGCCAGCCACATCCATCGCATTCCGGCGGAGCGGTCCGACCCAGAGGACGCGGCCGAGGCGTATGCGCAGACGCTCCGCGAACACGTCCGATCGGGAGACGGGGGACTCCCCCGCCTCGACCTGGTGTTGCTGGGGATGGGCCCCGACGGCCACACCGCCTCCCTCTTTTCGGGATCCGCCGCCGTCCACGAGCGAGCGCGCCTCGTCGTGGCTCCGTGGGTCGAGAAACTGCGCGCCTACCGGATCACCCTCACGCCGCCCGTCCTGAACAACGCGGCCTGCGTCCTGTTCCTCGTGGCCGGGGCGGACAAAGCCGAGACGCTCCAGGCGGTCCTCTCCGAAGCGGATCACCCGGACCGCTTCCCGGCCCAGATCATCCGCCCGGCGAACGGGGAACTCCTCTGGCTGGTGGACCGGGCGGCGGGCCGGCGGCTGGCAGGCGGCGGGGTAACCGGGAACTGAATCGCCGGCCCCCTGTACCGTGCATCCTTTGCCCGGGACTCGCCATCTAATTTGGCAAAACTCCCGAACGACTGCATTGGAGGGACCCTCGCGGGGTTCCGGCGCTGCCGCGCTGCGTCGCGCCTCCATCCCCGGGAAGGAAAGAGAAGATGGCCCCAATGGGCTACCGCGAGGAGTGATTGGGGCGACCCCCAGCGCGTCTTTGCGACGCTGGCCCGCATCGGCGTTCACCCGGAATGGGCAGACCGGCTGGAAGCCCTGCCGGCGTAGCGCCAGAGGAGAGCACGCATGAAGGCCATCGCGGTCTTTCCGGGAAAAGCGAACAGCGTGCACCTCGCCGACCTGCCAAAACCCGCGGTGAGCGATGTCCCGAGCGGCCGCGGCGTGCTCGTCAAGGTCCTGCGGGTCGGGGTGGACGGCACGGACAAAGAGATCAACGGCGCCGAGTACGGGGCGGCGCCGGCCGGGTACGCGTTCCTCGTCCTCGGCCACGAGAGCTTCGGCCAGGTGGAGGCGGTGGGGCCGAACGTCAGCGAACTGACGCCCGGAGACTACGTGGTGGCCACCGTGCGCCGGCCTGGGTCCAGCATTTACGACCGGATCGGCACCTACGACATGACCACCGACGATACCTACTTCGAGCGCGGCATCAATCTGCGGCACGGGTTTCTGACCGAATACTACGTGGACGACCCCGAGTATATCGTGAAGGTCCCCCAGGGCTTGAAAGCGGTCGGCGTTCTCCTCGAACCGCTCACCGTGGTCGAAAAGGGGATCGCCCAGGCCTACGAAATCCAGCGCCGCCTCCGGGTCTGGCGTCCCCGGCGGGCGGCCGTCATGGGCGCCGGCACCATCGGCCTGCTCGCGACCCTCGTGGCGCGGCTTCGCGGCCTCGAGGTCACCACCTTCGCGCTCACCCGGAAGCCCTACCTCAATTCCGACCTGATCGAGGCCCTCGGAGCCCGCTACGAGTCCACGCTG
>CAZRDA010000149.1:0-4962 GCA_964598715.1 uncultured bacterium
TGGTGGGGGGGGAGCGGGTGACCTTCTACCGCGAGGCGGGGGAGCAGTACGACGTGCGCCTCCGGCTCCTGGAGCAGTACCGGCGGGACGCGGGCGTCATCCGCGAACTGACGGTCCCGGGGACAAACGGCGCGCTCACCCGCCTGAGCAACGTGGTGACGCTGGAGAGCGGCCAGAGCCCGGGGCAGATTGACCGCTACGCCCAGGAGCGGCAAATCATGGTGGTCTCCAACCTCTTTCGGAAGCCCCTGGGGGAGGCGCTGACCGAAGCCACCGGGATCCTCCGGGAGATGAGCCTCCCGCCGGAGTACTCCAGCCTCCCCATCGGCCGCGGCAAGTTGATGGCGGAGGCGTTCCAGAACTTCCTGATCGCGTTCCTGCTGAGCCTGGCGTTCATCTACATGGTGCTGGCCGCCCAGTTCGAGTCCTTCATCCATCCGGTGACGATCATGGTCTGCATGTTCCTGGCCCTGCCCTTCGGGCTGCTCAGCCTGCTGGCGACCGGCAGCACGCTGAACATCTACAGCGTGATGGGGATGTTCCTGCTGATGGGGGTCGTCAAGAAGAACGCGATCCTCCAGGTGGACTACACCAACGTCCTGCGCGCTCGGGGCATGCCGCGGTTCGAAGCCCAGATGGAGGCGGACCGGGCGCGGCTGCGCCCGATCCTGATGACAACGCTCGCCATCATCGCCGGGATGCTGCCGGTGGCGCTGGGGCGGGGGGACGGCTCGGCCTCCCGCGCCTCGATGGCCACCGTGGTGGTGGGAGGCCAGGCCCTCGCCCTGCTGGTGACGCTCCTCATCACGCCGGTGGTGTACAGCACCTTCGACGATCTCAGGGGGGCACGCCTCTTCACCTGGGCGGCGGAGTGGCGCGTCTGGACGACGCTCAAGGCTGCCCGCGCGCGCCTCTCCTGGGGGCTGTCCCGGTACGCGAACGGCCGTCCCCCCTCGGCGTCTCCCGGGCCCTGAGCCGACCCCCCCGGCTGCTCGCCGGCCACGCACCGATGCCGATCGCGCCTCCCGCCCCCGCTCCCGCCGCAGAGGCGCCCCCCCGCCTCCTCACGCGGGGCTTCGCCCTGACCTGCCTTTGCACGTTCTTCTTCTTCCTCTCGTTCTACCTGCTCCTGCCGACCGTTCCCCTCTACGCGCTCCAGTACGGGATGGGGGAGTCGGAGATCGGCCTCGTTGTCGGAGCCTTCACCCTGACCGCACTGGTCGTGCGACCCTACGTGGGGCGGGCAATTGACCGGCGGGGACGGAAGGGGATGGTGCTGCTCGGCACGGTGGTCTTCCTCGCGGCCTCCCTGGCCTACCACTACGCCCGGAGCGTGGGGAGCCTTCTCGGCGTGCGCCTGCTGCACGGCTCCGGCATGGGCTTCTTCACCACGGCGGCGAGCGCGATCGTCACCGATCTGGCCCCGCCTACGCGCCGGGGGGAAGCCATGGGCTACTTCGGGCTGGCGGCCAACCTGGCCATGGCGGTCGGGCCGGCCCTGGGGATGCAGCTGATCTCGGACGGGAGCTTCGGCGGCCTCTTCCTGGCGGCCGGGGCGGTGGCGGCCCTGGCCGTCCTGCTCGTGACGGGGGTGCCCGAGACCCTGCCGGTCGGCGCTCCCCCGCCCGTCGCCGCGCCCCTCTTCAGCCGGAGGGCCCTCTTCCCGGCGACAGCAATGATGACCCTGTGCGTCACCTACGGGGCCGTGGTCTCCTTCCTGCCGCTGCTGGGCCGGCAAATCGGCATGGCGAACCCGGGCCTCTACTTCACCGTCTATGCCGTCTTCCTGGTCCTCACCCGCCCACAGGCCGGCATTCTGTCGGACCGGATCGGACGCGGCGCGGTGGTGCTGCCGGGCATGGCGCTCGTGGCCGCGGCCATGGCGACTGTCGCGGCGGCCAGCACCCCGGGATGGCTCCTCCTGGCAGGTGCCCTCTACGGCATCGGGTTCGGCGCGGCCTACCCGGCCCTCATGGCCCTCACCGCCGACCGGGTCGAGGCCGCCGAGCGCGGCCGGGCCATGGCAACCTTCTACGCAGCCCTCGAACTCGGGATCGGCTTCGGCTCCGTCCTCCTCGGCGTCCTGCTGGCCTACTCCTCCTTCACCACCATGTTCGCAACGGCCGCCGGCATCGCTGCCGCCGGCACTGTCGGCTTCTTCTTCGGCTACCGGCGCTTGTAGCGTCCAGGGTTGCGCAGCCGCGGGCGCCCCGCGCCCGCTCAGCCGAGGCTTCTCGCGCGAGACCCGGCGGGTCTGCCTACATCCGGCGGAGGGCGGCAGAGAGGAGAACGATGATCGTGGCCAGCGCGAGGTTCACGAGCAGCCAGCGGGGGCGCTGCTTCTGGATGCCGGCCAGCGACGGGAAGGGGAGAGTGATCAGGAAGGCGATGGTGAAGAGCACAAGGGCCAGGAGTACCTTGATGCCCAGCACCGCCTGGTAGCGGCCGTCCACCCCCACCTGGAGGGAGGAGACCATGTTGTAGAGGCCGCTGAGCAGGATGACGCCGATGGCAATCCAGAGGATAGGGTTGAAGCGCCCCCCGACCTTTGCCATGAAGGGGGCCCGCTGCTCGGGCGATAGCGTGGCGGCCGTGGGGAGGAGGACGAAGCGGGCGAAGGCCACGCCACCGACCGCCACGATCACCGCCCCGAGGTGGAGCCACTGCATCAGGGTATCGAGCATCACCGCCTCGCGCCGGCCGCCGGGAGCGGACTGTTGCCGGGTCGCCAGCGGCGGGCCATCTGGACGGCAAGAAGGGTCGCGGCCACCAGGCTTTCGTGCCGGGCCTTCCCGGTCCCCGCGATGTCAAAGGCGGTCCCGTGGTCCACCGAGGTTCGGATAATCGGGAGCCCCACCGTCACGTTCACCCCGCGGTGGAACCCCACCAGCTTCAGCGGAACGTGCCCCTGGTCATGGTACATGGCGATGACAAAGTCGAACTCCCCCCGCCGGGCCCGGTAAAAGACGGTGTCCGCCGGGATCGGGCCGTGGACGTCGAACCCCTCGGCCCGCGCCGCCTCGATGGCGGGGGCGATCTGCTCGATCTCTTCCCGGCCGAAGAGGCCCCCCTCCCCCGCGTGCGGGTTCAGGCCGGCCACGGCGATCCGCGGAGTGCGGATCCCCAGGATGTCCGCCGCGACGCCAGCCAGCCGGATGACCTTCAGGACCCGCTCCCGGGTAACCCGCGTCACCGCCTCCCGCAGCGCAACGTGGGTGGAGACGTGCAGGACCCGGAGCCGGCCAACAACCAGCAGCATGCTGTAGTCTTTCGTCCCGGTCTTCTCAGCGTAGATCTCCGTGTGCCCGTCAAAGGGAAAGCCGGCCTGGCGGATCGCTTCCTTATTGATAGGCGCGGTGACGGCGGCGGCGATCTCACCGGATGTGGCGATTTCGACGGACTTCAGGACGTACTCCACGGCGGCGCGGCCTGCCGCGGCCGAGACCACCCCCATCCGGCAGGCGGCCGGATCCACGTTCTTCAAGTCGAGAACGTCAATGGCCCCCTCGCCCCGGGCCTCCCCGGGGGAGGCGACCGCGCGGATCCGCCGCCGCACGCGGCAGACCACCCGGACCCGCTCGAGCGCCCCGCCATCCCCAATGATGACCGGGACGGCCGCCCGTTGGACGCGCGGGTCCACCACGGTCCGCAGGCAGATCTCCGGCCCGATGCCGGCCGGATCCCCCATGGTGATACCGACGATGGGCCGCGCGCGCATCCCCTTGTGCCTCCCTGTGCGAACAAGGTATGCTACCACGGCTAGGGCGTGGGAGACAGCGTACGAGCCCGAGCGCCCGCCCCCCTTGCTCCCGCTTCCAGATACGATTCAGCGGGCCACCCACGCGGGGTGCCAGGGGGTGATCCAGACGCCCCTGCCGCGGGGGCCCCGCCAGGGACCGAGGATGCCAACCTTTGCTGAGGCCCTGGGAACCTTCGCCGCCGGCCTCACCCCAACTGCCCTGCCACCGGAGGTGGCAGAGAAGGCCGCCCACCTCCTGCTCGATACGGCCGGCGTCGCGCTGGCCGCCGCCCCGGAGGACTTCGCCCGGGGCGTCCAGGAGGTCGCCCTGCGTCTCGGCGGCCCGCCCGAGGCCAGCCTCTGGGGCCGGGCGCAGCGGGTAGGCATGGCGAGTGCCGTCCTGGCGAACGGGACGCTGGCCCACGGCCTGGACTACGACGACACCCTCGAGGAGGCCATCGTCCACACCGGCTGCTGCTGCGCCACGACGGCCCTCGTCGTGGGGGAGGCGCGCCACGCCCCGGGACCGGCGGTGGTCGCCGCCATCGCGGCGGGCGTGGAGGTGATGGCCGCAGTGGGCCTGGTCGCCCCGGGGGCGTTCCACCGGCGGGGCTTCCACCCCACGGCGCTCTGCGGTCCCTTCGGCGCGGCGGCGGCGGCCGGCAACCTCCTGGGCCTGAGCCCGGCCGAACTCACCACCGCCTTCGGCCTCTGCGGGAGCCAGGCGGGGGGCATCATCGAGTATCTGGCCGATGGCTCCTGGAGCAAGCGGCTGCACGCGGGCTGGGCCGCCCACGCGGGAATCACGGCGGCCCTCCTGGCGCGCGCCGGATTCACCGCACCGCGGACGGTCTTCGAGGGAACACATGGGTTCTTCCGGGCCTTCACCGGCGAGGCGCCGGACCCGGGACGCCTGGCTGGCCTCACGGAGGGCCTCGGCAAGGACTGGGCGATCCTCCGGCTCATGTTCAAGGCGTACCCCTGCGGCTCCATCAACCAGCCCTACATGGACTGCGCGGCGCAGATCCGGGCGAAGGCTCGGCTGGATCCGGCGACGATCCGGGAGGTGGCTTGCCGGACGCCCGAAGGCGTGGTCCACCGGCTCTGGGAGCCGCTCACCGACAAGCGGCGACCGTCCACCCCCTACGGGGCGAAGTTCAGCCTCCCCTACTGCATCGCTCTGGTGCTGGTGGAGGGAGAGGCGGGGGTCGAGGGGTTCACGG
>CAZRDA010000150.1:0-4894 GCA_964598715.1 uncultured bacterium
CCAGACACATCTTCCCGCGCGGCGTATCATCCAGGACACCGTAGGACTCCACAATTTGGCGACGCTCGCTCTCCTTCATTCCGGTGCGCCCTGCCCGTTCTTCCCGGCCTCCGCAAGATTCTTGATGCCGCGCCCGCCGCGGGCCGCGATGTCGGCCATCTGCTGGGCTGCGGCCATCTCTGCGGCGGCCACCTGCTCCCTGGCGCGGATGGCGCGGATTTTCGTCACCTCCGTCTGGTCACGCTTCAGGCGCGCGGGCAGTCCGGCCACATCGGCGACGTGCCGGGCCTCGGCGTCGTAGTCGAAGTTGTCCGAGACCTCGGGCTTGATCTCCACCACGGAGGCCACCCAGGCGTTTTTGCGTTCGATCGCCACCAGGTCGGTGGCCCGCTGCGCCCGGGCGAGCGGCCCCTCGTACTCCACGTCGATCTGCCCGCCGCCCCGCTGGGCCTCCTCAGCGAGGACCGAGGGAGGCGGGGAGAGGGCACCGGCCCGATACATGAGCCCAAACATCCGGTCAATCATCGGACCCAGGAGCTCCGACTTCTGGCGCCCGATGGTCGGCCCGAGCTTGCGCTCCATGATCTCGAACCGGCGGGCGACCTCCGTGGCGCTCATAGGGGTTCCCTGGATCGGGGGCAGATCCAGGAGTTCTCCGAAGAACGCCGCCCGGATCTTCTGGGCCAGCTCCTTCCGCTCGATGAGGTTGGTGGTGAACTGCGCCCCCCGGTCCCACGGAGCGAGCGCGTTCATGTCGTAGAGCCAGGTGATGCCTGCCGGGGTCTGCCGGATCGTCCCGGCGACCCCCCCGTGGAGCGCCTTCTGGGGCGGCCGGATCGCTAGGCCCCACTCCGAGAACGTGAAGTCCATCGCCTTGTTCATGGACCGCACGTCCGGCAGGGCGACGTGCCCCGGCCCCCGCCCGTAGAGCTCGTCGCCGCTACGGGACCAGCGCGGGACGAAGAGGGGGAACTCGTGGTAACCCCCCTCCTCCACGACCCGGGCGTTGCCCATCCCGAGGTCGCTACCCCGGGACACCTCCCCGATCTCGACGTAGGTAGAGGCCCGCGGCAGGTTTGAGGCGGGCGTATCCGGCTCCGACTTGCCGCCGGGCCTGGGCGCGATGGCGTGGAGGAACGCGATCTCCCGCTCCGGGCTCGTCTTCGCCCACTCCTTGGCCCGGTCGGACAGGGCATCCCCGAAACGCGCCAGGGCCGCATCGGCCGCCAGATTGAACTTCCGCATGACGCTGTTCACCCGCCGCGCGGCGTCCTCCGCGATGACGAACTCCCCGACGCTCATGCTCAGGAACCGGAAGCCGTTGAACCCGGGACGCTCCAGGTCGGACTCCTCCAGCAGCAGCGCCCCGATGCCGAACGCCCCGAGGTCCAGGTAGACCTCGTACATTTCGGCCTCAAAGTTCGACTGCTGGAGTGCGAGGTACATCCGGTCGGCGGACTCGTCCAGCCACTCCCCGACCTCGCGCAGGTCGTTCAGGTCCTTCCGCCGCATCTTGAGGACGAACCAACGGAGGGCGGACGAGGTGAGCGTGCCCTGCATGGTGGCGGCCAGGTCCTCGTTGGCCTTGATGGCCGTGCCGTCGTAGAGCTGCGTCGTCTGCCTCCCACCTGGGGTCGCCCCGAGGAGGGTGTTGGACTTCCGCGGGAGGATGTAGCGGGCCAGGTCGCGCCACTCCGTCTCCCAGAGGCGGCGCGTGACGAGGCGCCGGCTGTATTGCTTCACGAGGGCCTGGGCGTCCGCGGGCATCTATCCCCCCAGCAGGCTCGTCCTGCCCACGAGACTCGGCGTGCTTACCGGACCCAGGACCGCCCCCAGGGGCCCCGTCAGGACCGTGGAGGCGCGGCGGGCCCGGCGAAGGCGCTGGCGTTCCTCCTCTGCGGCCCGCTCAGAGGTCGGGACCGAGGGTGGAGAGACGGGCGGAGCCCTCTCGAATGCGGGATCGGGAAGTCCGACGCTGCGTGCAACCCTGGAGACCTCACGAGCCCCAGGCGCATGGCGGATAAAACTCCAGAAATTCTCCATGCCCATCGCTACCTCCCCAGCACGGTCTTCGCCGGCCCCTTCGGCTTGCCGCCCTTGGTGTACGACTTCACTTCCACCACCTTCTTCGCTCCACGGAACGCCAGCCGTTGCTTCCCGCCCTTCACGTTCCGAAATCGGTATCGCACTCCCTCACCGAGCGGCATAGGGACGCTCCTGTTCCTCTGCCACGTCGGCGAAGGGGTCAAAGGCGTTGACCGTGACGCTCTGGCGGCTCGCCATGTCTGCCGGGGACTCCAGGCCCTCCTGCCACGCCGTCAGGAGGGTCGCCAGCGCGGAGGCCCCGTGCGAGAACTTGTCGTGCAGCGGCGGGCCGTACTCGCGCTTCTCGCCGTCGTAGCGCCGGCTGTAGTTCCCGAGGCTGTCGAGGCCGGAGGGGACGCTCGGGTCGAACTCCCGCCCGCACTTCAGCTCGTCGAAGACGAGGCGCCGGAACATCTTCCGCACCGTGTTGACCTGGTGCTCCGTGGACGTGCGCTCCGCGATGACGACCGGGCAGTGGAACCACGTCTGAAACTCGCGCTGGATGGTCTCGTAGCGCGTCGCCTGGAACCGCCGCTCCTTCGCGTCGTGGGGCAGGACGATCCGCCCGTACTGGTACGGCGTGTTCTCCTTGAGGAACCGGATGCAGGCGCTGGAGTCCATCCCCCGCGCCGCATGGTAGTCCACCAAGCAGATCGCGCTTCCGTCCACCTGGTAGAACCAGATCGCCGTGAGGTCGGTGCGCCCGATGTCCATGCCGACGCCGACCGGCCTGCGCGGGTCGTAGGGCACGGTCTTGACGCGGCCGTCGGACCGGGCCTGGCGTAGGAGGTCCCCGTAGATCGTCCCGACGGCGTAGCCTTCCCAGGAGCACCCATATTCCTGGTCCGCCTCCTCCTGGGTCATGCGCCCGGAGGCCACCGCATCTCGAATCTCCTCCAGCGGCACCACGGCCCCGCCGTCCTCCACGAGGCCGTCCGGATGCACGAACGGCGTGCCGTCTTCATTCGTGGCGTCCCGCCGCGTGTGCTCGACGGTGAGCAGCTCGCAGAACCAGTCCTTGTGCCCCAGGGCCATCCGATACAGGTCGTGAAACCAGTTCTTGCCCCGGGGGGTCGAGACGAAGAGCTCCCAGCCGCCGTTCGCCGCCAGCGCCGGATGCAGCAAGGCTTGCACGCTCCGGTCAATCTGCGCGGCCTCGGAGTAGATCACGCCGAGCGGGTTCGAGCCCACCAACTTCGAAACGGTGGCCGTGTCGTCGGCCCCCAGGAGGAAGTACCGCGCCTTCTTGTGCGTCCCCGGGATCGTCAACTCCACGAACATTTCCGTCCCGACCCGATGGGGACTCCAGTGCGGCGGGATCCGGTCGAGGAAACTGCTTTCCTCCTGCCAGATGGCCCGGCGGGCCTGGGAGAAGTAGGGGAAGATGTGGAAATAGTTCCCGGGGCGGAACACGATGGCGGGGAGCGCCACGAGGAGCATCGCGGTGGAATCCTTTCCGGAGCGGCGATGCCAGACGCAGACGCCGTGTTTCGTGCGTGGCCGCTTCGTCGCGGGGTCAATGCTGAAGGCGGCCATGACGCGCTTCTGATATGTGCGGGGGCGGAGCGGCCAGAAGGGGCCATCGGGGATGACGGGCCGGAGTTTATGGGTGCGGGAGGCTGGGGTGCGCGGCATCAGTCGCCCCCAAGGGCCGGGTGGGGTCCCCGCGGGATGATGAGGTTCGCCCGCGCTTCATGCTGCTTCCGGCGCTTCTCGTGGATCACCTCCACGGCGAGCATGAGCATCCCGTAGGCGTCCGTCACCATCCCGGGGATGCCCTGCACGTCGAACCCCCCGTCCGCATAGAGGGTGAGGACCATCCGGTGCGCGACGGAGCGCTGCGGAGGCGGCTGGTTGTTGCCGAGGGGGGTCATGCTTGCCTCTCCGGGAGGCAGTCCCGGTGGTAGAGGAGGCCATCTTCCGCAGAGCGTCGGAGGGTTCCGCCGGGGAACACGTTCTTGCCTTGCCGCTCCAGGCAGGCGGCGCAGACGAAGACGCGGAGGGGCTGAGGCGCATCCCGGAGCGCAAGGGTCTTGGGAGACGCCATCACTTCTGCCACTCCTTCAGCCGCGTGAGCGCGCTGCCCACCGTGGGGTTTGCGGAGCCGGACTGGACGCCCGCGAACGTCGTGGGCAGGGTGAAGGGCCGGGCGATCCCCTCCGTGATCGTCGGGGCGGCGTAGCCAGACTGGATGCCGGCAAAGACGGCGGCCATGTTATACTGAGCCCCCACTCACCAGGAGGGTGCTATGCGCTGCATCGCCGTCCTGCTCTTGGTTCTGACTGCGTGCTCCTATGGGCCGACCCGGGCAGAGATTCTCGCAGGAGAGATTCGGCGTCTCGTCGCTCGCTGCGCCGAGCGCCATGGGCCAGATACGGAGGCCGACATCCGCTGCCGCCAGCAGGGGCTGAGGGAGGTGGTGGTTGTGCATGGAGATGTAGAGTCTGGGGATCGCCTCGGGCAGATCGTCGCTGACTGGCGCTTGGATGTTGTGGAGGACGAGATGCGCTTTCAGCGGACGATGGAGATGCTGCGGGGCAGATAACGTCAGCATCGTGAAATACTCTGAGGGAATGTACGGTGCCTGCGGGGGAGGCTACGCACGCCGTGGGCCCCGGGCCGATTTTGCGACCCCCCCCTGGCCCCGGCGGGGGGCCCCTGGTGACTCTGTGCGTAGGTCTGATAAAGGCTTTTATGTAAACTATGAGAGCAGCGCGTCATCGCGTAACTACCCGATCTCAAGGATCCTCTCCGTCCCGTCCGGCTCGATCTGCACCATCCGCACCCGGGCACCACCAGATGTAGGGCC